>JBEBKA010000004.1:0-65406 GCA_040079595.1 Gallionella sp. | reverse complement strand
AAAGCTTGTTTGCATCGTGTTGTCTTCGGGCGGTTGTGAATGGTGGGATTTTATCTGCTGAGCTGTTTCTCTTGGGAATAAATCAGCGTTTCCCTAACAGTAATGAGCTAAGGCGGCACTGATTTATTCGATTTTTCCGTTCACATCACGGATCGGATTGCCGCGCTGTGCCCGCAGATGTTCTTAAACTTAACCTTATTGATTAATTTTCAATATATTGATTTTTAAGTAAATTTCTCTCTCTCTGCAAACAAGTTTCATTGCTCAGCAAAAAATCTGTTACATTTTGCACGTTGCCAATAAAAATATAACAAAGCGCAACTCAACGTCACATTGCATCAAAGTCAAATCGCAGCGCGCAGTCGAATTATTTTAATCAATCATTTCGAGGGAGAACTGGCATGGCAATTATCACTGGCACTACAGCAAACGACACACTTCTAGGTACAGCAACAGACGACACCATCAACGGATTAGCAGGCGCAGACATCATGTATGGCGGTCTTGGTAACGATACTTACGCCATAGATAATGTTGGCGACATCGTAGTAGAAAGTGCTGGTGAAGGAATTGATACAGTGCAGACGCAGTTAACAAGCTACACTTTGACGAATAATGTAGAAAATTTAAATATCTCCCACCGCATTTATAACGTGATCGCAGTGGGGAATGAACTGAATAACATCATTCATGCAAATGGTAACTATGCTTCAGGTGGAGGTGCTGACATAATTGACGGCGGTGCTGGAGCTGACACCATGTCGGGAGCTGGTGGTAGCGACACTTATTATGTGGACAGTGTTGGCGATGCAGTGATTGAAAATATAGACGAGGGTACAGATGACACAATATTTAGTAGTGTCGATTATACCTTGAGTGCGAATGTAGAGAACATGGTGTTGGTAGGTGCAGGACTTACGGCTATAGGAAATAATTTAGATAACACTTACCACGTGGACTTTGAGGGCGACACTATCATCGAAGCCGTGGATGGTGGAAAGGACACTGTATACAGTTCATTGATAAGTTACTCGCTGAATGACAACGTTGAAAATTTAGCGTTGGTGGGGAATGCAATTTACGGCATAGGTAACTTACTCAATAACACTCTTAGCGGTATTGGAACCATTGCGGCTAATGTATTGTCGGGCGGTGTGGGTAACGATACTTATTGGGTTGATCAACTGGATAAGGTGGTGGAAAACGTTGGGGAAGGAATAGATACAGTCATTGTTCGCAACGTACTTGGTCACTACCCTTCAACTGTATTTCCGATGAGTTACACCTTGAGTGCCAATGTCGAGAACCTAGTGATACACACGTCCATACTAAATGGGTTTAGTTACCGCGCGTATGGAGTGGGAAATGACCTGGATAATGTGTTAACTGTTGACAACTCCTCTATAAGTGGCAATTCCGACGTGTTAGATGGTGGTGTTGGAGCAGACACGATGTCGGCAGGCATCGGGAATGATACTTATTATGTCGATAATGTTGGTGATGTGGTAATTGAGGATAGTTTTGTTTATGGAATGGTGAATGTTGGTGTCGATACTGTGATTAGCAGCGTCAGTTACTCTTTGGGTGCGAATGTTGAAAACCTTACTTTGAGCGGAACGTCAAATCACAACGCAATTGGCAATGAATTTAACAATATTCTAATAGGCAATAGTGGAACTAATACTTTAATTGGGGGCTTGGGTGATGATACTTACATCATACAAAATGCAGGTGACGTTGTAATTGAAAACGCAGGTGAGGGCGTTGATAAAATTTTTAGTAGTGTTGGCTATCAGTTGAATGCCAACGAAGAAAATCTCGTATTGCTTGGCTCAAATGCTATTAATGGAACAGGAAATGACTCAGACAATGTAATAGACGGAATTAACCAGTTCGCCAAAGTAAATGGTTGGGGAGTTAACACAGGTGCAAATGTGTTAACTGGTGGCTTGGGCAACGATTTCTATTTCACGGGTGAAGGTGACACAGTGGTGGAATTTGCTGGTGAAGGCATAGATACAGTGCAAACTACCGCAGTAAATTATACTTTGGATGCAAACGTCGAAAATCTCTACATAGGAGTTAATGGAACGGGTAACGAACTTGGCAATACTCTTATTGGAGGGAAAGGTAACAATGTAATAAATGGTGGTCTTGGTGCAGATACTATGATTGGGAAGGGCGGCAACGACGTATATTACGTGGATGATACAGGTGACGTGGTAATTGAGAGTAATGCAGCTCTTGTAGGTGATACGGATATTGTCTTTAGTAGCATAAGTTACGCTTTAGGTGCGAACGTTGAACAATTGGCTTTAACTGGTTCAGAGAATATCAATGGCACTGGTAACGAACTCAGAAACAATTTGTTTGGTAATAGTGGCGATAATATTTTGGCTGGTGGACAAGACATCGATAGGCTTACAGGTGGTGCCGGTGCTGACACTTTTGTATTTGATACTCCATTAGATGGCACGTATGATCAGATTTTAGATTTTGTTCATGGTACAGACCATATCCAACTTTCCTTGCTAGCATTTAGTGGGCTTGGTGCAGTGGGTGAGTTGTCAGCATCAGTGTTTGCTTCAGGTGCTGGCATGAGAGAAGCTGCAACTATAGATCAACATATAATTTACAACACAACTGGAGGCGGATTATTTTACGATGTTGATGGTGCGGGAGGAGCATCATCAGTTTTCTTTGCAAGTCTGACTGGTTTGCCTCCAATATCGTTAGCAGACTTTATGGTGGTATAACCAAACATAGCTCGTAACATCCAAAAAACTCCCGCTATTTGCGGGAGTTTTGCTTTAAGCGCAAGCCACTTTACGGTATCATCGCGCCCTTATGACTAAGTACATTTTTATTACTGGCGGGGTAGTTTCTTCTTTAGGGAAGGGTATTGCTGCTGCTTCGCTTGCCGCCATCTTGGAATCGCGCGGTTTGCGTGTGACCATGCTCAAGCTTGATCCCTATATCAACGTCGATCCCGGTACGATGAGTCCGTTTCAGCACGGTGAAGTGTTCGTTACAGAAGACGGTGCGGAGACCGATTTGGATTTGGGGCATTACGAGCGTTTTATTTCCGCCAAAATGCGCAAGGCGAATAATTTCACTACCGGGCAAATTTACGAAAGTGTCATTCGTAAAGAACGTCGCGGTGAATATCTGGGCAAGACCGTGCAGGTCATTCCCCATATCACCAATGAGATTCAAGCTTTTGTTGAGCGCGGTGCGGCCGCGTATCACGGCGATAAAGCGGATGTGGCGATTGTTGAAATCGGTGGCACGGTAGGTGACATCGAGTCGTTGCCGTTCTTGGAAGCTGCGCGTCAAATGGGTTTGCGCATGGGGCGTAATCAAGTCGCTTATGTGCATCTGACGTTAGTGCCTTACATCGCCACGGCGGGTGAGCTAAAGACTAAGCCCACGCAACACAGCGTGCAAAAATTACGCGAGATTGGTATTTTTCCAACAGCATTGCTGTGTCGTGCAGATAGGCCTATTCCTGACGATGAGCGCGCAAAGATATCGCTGTTCGCTAACGTGCGTGAAGATGCTGTGATTTCAATGTGGGATGCCGACAGCATTTACATGATTCCGCAAATGCTTAATGCACAAGGGCTGGATCGCATTGTGTGTGAAGAATTAAAATTAGACTTGCCACCTGCAGATTTATCGGTATGGGCAAAATTGGTAGCGGCACTGCAGAATCCCAAACATCAAATTACCATCGGCATGGTTGGCAAGTATGTTGATTTAACCGAGTCATACAAGTCGCTGATTGAAGCCTTGCGTCATGCGGGCATCCACACTGAGACCAAGGTCAACATCGAATACATTGATTCGGAAGCCCTCGAAACATCAGGGGTGAAAGGACTTGTGCACTTTGATGCAATCCTCGTACCTGGCGGGTTTGGCGTGCGTGGTACAGAGGGAAAAATCGCCGCGATTCGTTATGCACGCGAAAATAAAATTCCTTATCTCGGTATTTGTTTGGGGATGCAGCTTGCGGTCATTGAATATGCGCGTCATGTGGCGAATATGAAGGATGCAAACAGTACCGAATTTAACATGGA
Source organism: Gallionella sp. (assembly GCA_040079595.1). GTDB lineage: Bacteria > Pseudomonadota > Gammaproteobacteria > Burkholderiales > Gallionellaceae > Gallionella. Next base: position 61,327 of record JBEBKA010000004.1, on the reverse strand, counting down.
GACGGAACATCCTGTCGTGGCGTTGATTACCGAGTGGCTGGATCGGGATGGGAAAGTTGCCAAGCGCAGCGCGGATTCTGACGTGGGCGGCACGATGCGTTTGGGTTCGCAACGCTGCCCGATCAAAACGGGAACATTGGCGCAAACGATTTATGGTGATGAAGTGAATGAACGTCATCGCCATCGTTATGAAGTGAATAATCATTACGTGCCTGCTTTGGAAAAAGCGGGCTTGGTGATTTCGGCGCGCACACCTTCCGAAGATTTGCCAGAGATGATGGAATTGCCCAAGGCTGCGCATCCGTGGTTTGTTGGCGTACAGTTTCACCCTGAATTTACTTCCACACCGCGTGCCGGGCATCCATTATTCACAGCCTTTGTGCAAGCTGCTTTACAGCACCAAGGTGCAATCACAAAACAGAAGGTCGCAGCATGAAATTATGTGATTTTGAAGTTGGACTAGATCGCCCACTGTTTTTAATTGCGGGTCCTTGCGTGATTGAATCGCAACAAATGGCGATCGACACTGCAGGCAGGCTGCAAGAAATTTGCCGCGAGTTGGCGATTCCGTTTATCTACAAATCGTCCTATGACAAAGCAAATCGCAGTTCTGGAAAATCATTTCGTGGATTTGGTATCGACGCGGGATTAAAAATACTTTCTGAGGTAAAAGCTCAACTTGGTGTGAACCTTTTGACCGATGTGCATAGCATTGAAGAAATCTCACAAGTGGCATCCGTGGTTGATGTGTTGCAAACCCCTGCGTTTCTATGTCGTCAGACTGACTTCATTCACGCTGTGGCGAAATGTGGTCGTCCGGTGAATATCAAAAAAGGACAATTTTTGTCGCCGTGGGATATGAAAAATGTAGTCGATAAAGCCCGTGAAGCCAGCGGCGCGGACAACATCATGGTGTGCGAACGCGGCGCATCATTCGGCTATAACAATCTGGTGTCAGACATGCGCTCGTTAGCGGTGATGCGGAATACAGGCTGTCCAGTGGTATTTGACGCAACGCATTCGGTACAGCTTCCGGGCGGGCAGGGCAACGTGTCGGGTGGTCAGCGTGAATTCGTTCCGGTATTGGCTCGCGCTGCAGTGGCTGCGGGTGTGGCAGGTGTGTTTATGGAAACGCATCCGAATCCGAGTCAGGCTTTGTCTGATGGCCCGAACGCCTTTCCACTAGGGTATCTCAAGACTTTGTTGCAAACATTGAAAGCCATCGACGCGATGGTTAAGCAGCAAGGACTCATTGAAGAGAAGGTCGATTTGAAAAGTATGTAGTTTGAATTTTTAGAACCTGTAATTTAGAAAAGTGAAGAAGGAAAAAGTAATGAGTGCAATTGTTGATGTAATCGCCCGCGAGATTTTGGATTCCCGTGGTAACCCAACCGTAGAAGCGGACGTGCTGCTGGAGTCCGGTGTGATGGGGCGCGCTGCTGTGCCGTCTGGTGCATCCACTGGCGAAAAGGAAGCGATTGAGTTGCGCGATGGCGACAAAAAACGCTACCTCGGCAAAGGCGTATTGCAAGCGGTAGAACATGTGAATACGGAAATCGCTGAGGCGATTATTGGACTGGATGCCGCCGAGCAAGCTTTCATCGACCAAACGATGATTGATTTGGATGGCACAGAAAATAAATCGCGCCTTGGTGCGAATGCCATTCTTGCGGTGTCGATGGCAGTAGCCCGTGCTGCGGCGGAAGAAAGCGGTTTGCCGTTGTACCGCTATCTCGGTGGTTCAGGAAAAATGCAAATGCCCGTGCCGATGATGAACATCATCAACGGTGGTGCGCACGCCAACAACAACATCGACATGCAAGAATTCATGATTATTCCTGTCGGTGCGCCAACGTTCCGTGAAGCCGTTCGCTACGGTGCAGAAGTGTTTCACGCGTTGAAAAGTTTGATCGACAAAAAAGGCATGCCAACGACAGTGGGCGACGAAGGCGGCTTTGCGCCTAACTTGCCAACCAACGAAGCCGCATTGCAGCTGATTGTTGAAGGTATTGAAGCTGCCGGTTATGTGCCGGGTAAAGATGTGGCGATTGGTATTGATTGTGCGGCTTCCGAGTTTTACAAAGATGGTTTGTATCATCTCGATGCGGAAGGCTTGCATCTCACCTCTGCACAGTTCGTAGATTACCTCGCCAACTGGGTGAACAAATACCCAGTCGTGACGATTGAAGACGGTATGAGTGAACACGATTGGGGTGGTTGGAAATTGCTGACAGATCGTCTTGGCAAAACCATTCAGATTGTCGGCGATGATGTGTTTGTCACCAACACAAAAATTTTCCGTGAAGGCATCCGCCAAGGATTGGCGAATTCCATCCTGATTAAAATTAACCAAATCGGCACGCTGACCGAAACCTTTGCCGCCATTGAGATGGCTAAACGCGCAGGCTACACCGCCGTGATTTCGCATCGCTCAGGTGAGACTGAAGATTCCACGATTGCCGACATTGCAGTGGCTACCAATGCGTTACAAATCAAAACGGGTTCGATGTCCCGTTCGGATCGTATGGCGAAATACAACCAGCTATTGCGTATCGAAGAAGATTTAGGCGAAACCGCTTCCTACCCCGGTCGTGATGCGTATTATCAATTGAGCTAATCTACCTCTCCATTGCATCGGTACTTTATCTTCATCGATGCAATGGAATTCAAATCATGCGAGGCATAACAATAATTTTGGTGATTATCTTATTGCTCTTGCAGTACCCGCTGTGGCTGGGCAAAGGTAGCTGGTTAACGGTGTGGGATCTCAATCGTCAGCTCGAAAAACAGCAAGCCGAGAACCAGCAAACCAAAACACGCAACGCCTTATTAGATGCCGAAGTGCGCGACCTCAAGCAAGGCACAGAAGCGATCGAAGAACGCGCACGTAGCGAGCTTGGTATGATTAAGCAGGGCGAGGTTTTTTATCAAGTACTGGAAGACTCAACTGCACAGGAAAAAGCAAAGCGGGCGACAGCTGCTTCGACTACACCGATGGTGTCAAAGTAGTGCGAGCCTACCGAAAATTGTGGCTATTCTTCTGTAGTATATAAACGGACGCATCGCTAGGAGGCATCCATTTTTTGTAGGGGTACTCTTTGACGATTGAATAACCTTGCACAGCACCGAAAGTCAGCAGATAAGTATCGTTATGCACCCACCACCAGCTTTTATCGCGTGTGGTTCTAAATTCGGGATCGTACAAATTTAGACCGTTGAACTCAAACCCACCATCCACATCTCCAGGCGATGCGAGCTTGCTTTGGGTCAACTCATTCAATGCTGTCCAGCGCGCTTTGTTCCATGCAAAATAATCGTGTGTGCCGCAAATGGTAAGTGCAACAAATAGTGCGATGATAAATGTGGGCGTGGCATAACGAGACAATGATTGAGTGTCAGGCAGTGCAGGCAACCTTGCGCTTAGGCTTGCAACGCCAGCAGCGACCAAAGGTATAACAGGCACAAGATAGCGATCCAAAAATCCGCCTATCACCAGCGGAATCATATAAATCGCGACACTCAGTAATACAAAGCAAGTGATGGCTTGGTCGGAATTGTTTTTATCCGAAGATGTTGAGAATAATTTTTTTACGGTGAGTAGCAGTACGAGTGTCAGAATGGTTGTCCCAATTAAAGCTGCGATGGTCATTAGCACCCAAAAACTTAGGGGTAATGCCGTTACATGCGGAAGTTGCAAAAAATAAGTGTCGTGCAATGACAGCGTGCCAAAAAGAGACTGATCTTGGTGCAACTGAAATTCGGGTTTCAAAAAATAGGTATCGCGCAATGTCAGTGTGCCTATCCCCGCAGTGTGAATAGTGTTGCCTTGGTGTGGACTGGGAATATGGAAGCCTGAAAACCATGCGAATATCGCCAGAGTTAAAAAAATCAGTGTGGCGATGATGAGGGCAAGCCGCAACCCCGTATTATTTCTTACGGCTTCAAAAACTTCTTTCATGTTGAGAATAAGCATGGGTAATAAAAACCAACCCATGTAGAGCATGGCCAAGAAAGTATTGCCAATCACTTTGAAAACTATTCCAGGGCTCTCAAGCGCATTGAGTAAATCTTTACTTTGGGCATTGTAAAGCGCGGGCAAACGACCGGTGGAGGTGAGCCAGTATTGGAAAAGCAGCAATGCGCTTATACACAGTAAAGCAGGGGCAATTGCGAGAATGGTGTGGCGAATTGAAAATCTGTTTTTTAGAATAAACGCTACGGCGAATGCAATCGGAATGGCAAGAGCAAGTTGCCTGGTTAAGGTGGCTGCAATGCAAAATAATGTACCGATTATCCAATCCACACGAGAGCTTTGTTTCAAATGCCGCACAAAGAAAATTGCAGCAACTATCGCGACTGCCGTGAAAGGGACATCCGTCATAAACGTGGTGGACAGCGCGTAGTAGATGGGATTGAAAGCTACTATCAGTGAGACAACCAGCGCAAGCAATCTGGATGGATGTAGCTCCCTGATGAGGTAGTAACTTCCAAAAATACCAAGCAGAGAAAGTGTGAGCGTGGAAAGTCGCAGTGTTTCGAAAGAAAACCCGAACGGAAGACAGAACAAATAACCCCACAGTGCTTGGGTGATGAGCGGCATAGATGTCCAGCCCGTCGGACGAAATTCACCACTTTCGACTAATTGCTTGACTGCCAAGCCATACGACCAATCGTCATTGAGTGGGAAATTACCTGTCGGATTAACCATCACCAAACTGAGCAGCCAGAGCGCGGTGAGGAACAGCAAATTGCCTCTGTCTGTGTATGAAGCGAAATGCAGGTTGGATTTCCAATCTTTTCTCATGTCATTCAACCGAGTTGTTAGATTGATTTGAAAGGCGAGGGCTGCTTACTTGCTTACTTCAGACAATCGCTCTGCCGCTCTCACGGTATTCGCTACCAGCATCGTAATCGTCATCGGCCCTACGCCACCCGGCACGGGGGTGAGGTGGCCTGCTACTTCTTTGACGCTGTTGAAATCCACATCACCTACCAGTTTTCCTTCGGCATTGCGGTTGATGCCGACATCAATCACGGTTGAGCCTGGCTTAACCATGTCTCCGGTGATGAAGTTTGCTTTGCCTACTGCGGCGACCAAAATATCGGCATCGCGGGTGTGTTTGGCGAGGTCGACAGTCTTGGAGGTGCAGATGGTGACGGTGGCATTTTTGTGCAATAACATCAGTGCCATCGGTTTGCCAACAATGTTGCTGCGACCCACAATCACCGCGTGTTTGCCTTCAATCGTGATGCCGGTTTTTTCCAGCAACACCATCACGCCGTAGGGTGTGCAAGAAGGGAAGGGCGTTTCGCCTGTGACCAATGCGCCAACGTTTTTCTGATGAAAGCCATCCACGTCTTTGTCTGGGTTAATCGCTTCGATGACTTTGTTCGCGTCCAGATGTTTAGGCAGGGGCAATTGCACCAAGATGCCGTGTATCTTTGGATCGTTATTCAGAGCATCGACTTCACCCAATAGTTGCGCTTCAGTGACATCCGCAGGCAATTCGCAGTGTATGGAATATAGCCCCAGCTCGGAACAGGCTTTCACTTTGTTGGCAACATACACTTTGGAAGCAGGATCATTGCCGACGATGACGACTGCCATGCCCGGTGTGATGCCGCGCGCTTTCAGTGCATCTGCGCGCACTTTCCATTCAGCGCGTACTTGCTGGGCGATGGTTTTTCCGTCGATGATATGTGCGGACATGATGTGCTCCTAATTATTTCCCAGCGATAGATTTTTGATACAACGCTAAACCCTTGGTAATTTCCGCATGGGCGGCTTCTACCCCTTCCCAGCCTCTGATTTTGACCCATTTACCCGGCTCAAGGGCTTTGTACAACTCAAAGAAATGTTTAATTTGTTCCAGCGTGATTTCTGGCAAATCTTTATAGGTTTTTACATTGTGATACAGTGGTGTGAGCTTATCAGTTGGCACGGCGATGATTTTGGCATCGTCTCCACCTTCGTCAGACATTTGCAATACGCCGACAGGGCGGCATGCGATGATTGCGCCATGCACGATAGGGAAGGGCGTAACGACCAATACATCGACAGGGTCACCGTCGTCCGCGATGGTTTCCGGGATGAAGCCGTAATTGGCAGGGTAGCGCATCAGTGAACCGATGAAGCGATCTACTACCAACACGCCCGCGTCTTTATCGACTTCGTATTTAACGGGATCAGCGTGCTTGGGGATTTCAATAATGACATTACATTCGTGGGGCAGATTTTTGCCGGGGCGGACGTTTAACAGACTCATGCGATTTCCTTGAAAGTGTCGAAAGTGGGTTGAATTAAAAACGCGTAATTATAAGCGATGCCGCCAGATGCCGCAGCACCGTATTAGGTTTAGAATGCCGTGACTTACTCAGGAGGGATGACGCAATGACAATTCAATTAAAGCTAGTCGGAAAAATGGTAATCGGTCAATCGGGCGGACCTACTGCTGTTATCAATCAATCCTTGGTTGGCGCGGTGCTGGCGGCGCGCAAACAGCCCAACATCACCGGCATACTGGGTGCGCATCACGGCATTGCGGGGATTATGAAAGAAGATTTCATCGACCTCACCACGCAAAGCGTCGAGCAACTGGAGCTGGTGGCGACCACACCGGCTGCCGCACTTGGTTCAGTGCGCTTAAAGCCGGGCAAAGCAGAATGCGAAAAAGTATTTGAAGTGTTCAAGAAAAATGACGTGCGATATTTTTTCTACATCGGCGGTAACGATTCCGCCGAGACTGCACACATAATCGCGGAGATGGCGAAGGAAGCGAATTACGATTTCTGCACGGTACATATCCCGAAGACTATCGACAACGATTTGAAAGTTACTGATCACTGCCCAGGCTTCGCTTCCGCCGCGCGCTTTGTGGCGCTGGCTTTTATGGGCGATGATCGCGACAACCGCGCATTAGCAGGCATCAAGGTCAACGTAGTGATGGGTCGCAGCGCGGGCTTTTTAACAGCCGCATCGGCACTGGCGCGACAAGCACCCGACGATGGCCCGCACCTGATTTACTTGCCGGAACGCGTATTTAACATTGAGCAATTCAAACAAGACGTGCGCGATACCGTGGCGAGATATGGTCGCTGTGTCATCGCGGCATCGGAAGGCATCAGCGACAAAGACGGCAATCCAATTTCCACCAGCGGCGAAAAAGATTCGCACGGTAACATTCAATTATCTGGCAGTGGCGCATTGGGTGACACACTTGCTGCGTTGGTAAAAGATGCGTTCGCCGGACAAAAAGTGCGCGTACGTGCCGACACATTTGGTTACTTGCAACGCTCTTTCCCAACCATTATTTCCCCCATTGATGCCAAGGAAGCGCGCATGGTAGGTGATCACGCGGTGAACCACGCGGCGAAAACGGGAGAGCCAGGTTCAGTGGCAATTCGTCGCTTGAGCAGTTCGCCGTATCAGAGTGAATGCTTCATCACGCCGTTATCATCCGTGGCACGCGAGGCAACTCACATGAAAGATGAATATATCAACGCGGCGGGCAATGACGTGACGCAAGCGTGGCTGGATTATGTTGCGCCGTTGGTGGGCGAATTGCCCAAGATGGGGTGGTTGTAAAACTCAACTACTACACTTTCTGATTACGGCTTTAAAAGATTATTCAAAATCCCCATGTACCAAAATTTTTTTCGGTTTCTCATCATCTTTTGCCTTGTCTCGGCTTCGCACGTTACGCTGTGTGGAAATTGTAGGTCGGATGAGCGTTAGCGTTATCCGACACAAACTCCACATCACTTTTAACGTCGGATAGAACTATCGATCATCCGACTTACGCGTGCTAGATAGATGTTCGCTGTGCGCTTCGAATAATTTCAAAAACTGATTTTGCATTGCTTATAAGATCGAAACGCGGACCAACATGCGCTTCCAAGCCCGGCCAATTTGGCATACTTGCAAACATTGAGCTAAAAGGCGACCCAGCACCAAAGGATATAGAACCCTCACTATTCGCACTCTCCACAATAGATAAATCAGCAAGTGTGCGAAGGCTAAGCGACTTAACCTTACGAGAGAACAATCCTGAAACGATTAAAATCCGTTCGCTCGTAACTGCATAGAATGTACGTGAGCGTTGTTTAGACTCTGCGAAAAAACGCCCTACCACCATATAAACACCAACAGCGATGAATGGAAGCCCCCAAAACACAAAAAATCCTGAGGCGTTAGGTGCTTTAAGAACCGACATTTCCCAGAAAATAGCAAACCCACACCACATCAAACTAAAAGGAATGAGGAAAACATCTGAGCCACGAACAATAACACCTTGGCGCGGCTGACCAAACCAAAGCACTTGTTCAGTGCCAGACAATTCACATCGAATGTCTTCTGGAAGATTATTCATAGAAAGTACGCGCTCAGTCCACTAACCCACGCGCCTCTGCAACTTGCCCACGATACGCATCAAAGATATTGCGCAAGGTATCAGCCATGTTGACGGTTGGTTTCCAATCCAGTTCTTCGCAGGTATTGGTGATTTTCGGTACGCGATTTTGCACGTCTTGATAGCCCTTGCCGTAATACGCTGCCGAGGTAGTTTCAACGATTTTGACTTGTTTAGCTAAGGCTTGGTATTCAGGATACTCATGCGCCAGTTTCAACATCATGTTGGCCAGATCGCAAATTGCATAGTTGTTGGTGGGGTTGCCAATGTTGTAAATTTTGCCAGTTGCCACACCATTTTTATTGTCGATGATTTTCATCAGCGCGCTGATTCCGTCATCAATGTAAGTGAAAGCGCGTTTCTGATGACCACCATCCACCAAGCTAATGTTCTCGCCGCGCACAATGTGACCGAGAAATTGCGTGACTACTCGCGAACTGCCTTCCTTGGCTGTATGGATTGAATCCAATCCCGCGCCGATCCAATTGAACGGACGGAACAATGTAAAGTTCAAGCCCTCCATGCCATAGCCCCAGATCACGCGATCCATCAACTGCTTGGAGCATGAATAAATCCAACGTGGTTTATTGATCGGGCCGCACACCAATTCGGATTCCTCTGGGTCAAATTCTTCGTCATGACACATGCCATATACTTCTGAAGTAGAAGGAAACACTAAATGCTTGCCGTATTTCACAGCCGCACGCACGATAGGTAAGTTGGCTTCAAAGTCCAATTCAAACACACGCAGTGGTTGCTTCACGTAGGTAGAGGGTGTGGCAATCGCCACCAGCGGCAAAATCACATCGCATTTTTTGACGTGATACTCAACCCATTCCTTGTTGATGGTGATGTCGCCCTCAAAGAAATGGAAGCGCGGCTTACCGATCAAATCGGAGATACGGTCAGTGCTCATGTCCATGCCGTACACTTCCCAATCGGTGGTGGCGAGAATGCGGTTGGATAGATGGTGACCAATAAAACCGTTCACACCGAGGATCAATACTTTTTTCATTTCATTTCCTTAATAATTAAATTCCATCGTCATTCCCGCGCAGGCGGGAATCCAGTTAATTAACAACTCCCCCCAACGGGGACAACATTTCTTGTCCGCTTCGCGGAGTCTTTTTTATTGCTGGATTCCCGCCTGCACGGGATAACCAGCGACTTGCCCGCTTGCGGGCTTAGTCGAATAGCTAGTTGTTTCATCAATGACGAAACCTTAAAAACATCTACATACCAAACTCAAATTTTTCCGCACCGTAATTCGTAGCAAACTCAGCAGCACTCATCTCCACCCCATTCAACTCAAAGCGCACCACGCGCAACACCCCGCTGCCACAAATCGCATACGCTCTACCTTCTTTCACATACAAGGCTGGAGCTTCTTTTCTGGCTGCGGTGCATTTAGTTACTAGCGTTTGCAAAATACGCATGGTTTTGCCCTTCAGCTTTGTTGTCGCACCTGGATACGGTGGCGCAACCGCACGAACTAGATTGTGTATTTCCAACGCTGATTGTGACCAATCAATGATGCCGTCTTCTGCTTTGCGCCCACCGAAATACGCGCCCTTACTCAAGTCCTGTTTAACCGCTTGTGCCTTGCCTGCCAGCAAACCCGGCAAGCAATTATTCAATGCTATTTCCGCTGCGACCGTTACTTTCTGGAACACTTCATGTGCCGTGTCATTCGGCAAAATTGGTACGGCTTGTTGCGCCACAATGTCGCCGTTATCGGGCTTTTCCGTCATGTAATGCAGTGTCGCGCCCGTTTCGGTCTCGCCGCGAATTATCGCCCAATTTACCGGAACCCGCCCGCGATATTTCGGCAGCAGCGAGCCGTGCATATTGAACGCGCCATTTTTTGGTATCGCCAACAATGCTGGCTTCAACATCAGTCGGTAGTAAAATGAAAAAAAGAAATCCGGCTGCAATGCCTGAATCTGCGCAACTGCTTCCGGTGTGCTGGGGTCATCGGGTGTGATGACGGGAATGCCATGCAACGCCGCCAATTCGGCAACACTTTCAAACCAAATGGTTTCGTTGGGATTATCGAGATGCGTGACAACGAGTGCTACATCGACACCGTGCGCCAGCAACGTGGAAAGGCAACGGTAGCCTACGTTGTGGTAGGCGAAGACAACGGCACGGCTCATTCCATTTTTTCCAACACAGCATCAACCAGATAACGCGGACGATGCCGTACTTGCTGATAGATGCGCCCAATGTATTCACCAAGCAGACCAATGCCGAACAACGCGATTCCGATGAGGAAGAACATCAACGCAAACAGCGTGAACAATCCTTCTGCTTCCGGCCCAATAATCAAACGGCGAACCACCAGGAACACGAAGAAGAACGCCGAGAACACCGAGATCAGCATGCCTAGCATGGAGAACATCTGCAACGGCAGTAGCGAGAAACTGGTCATCAGATCAAAATTCAGGCGGATCAGGCTGTACATCGAATACTTCGATTCTCCCGCAGCACGTTCTTCATGCCCCACCACCACCTCAGCTGGATTACGTGCAAATGTATAGGCCAAGGCAGGAATGAAGGTACTGACTTCCTTGCAACTATTGATCGCATCAATGATGTTGCGGTCATAAGCGCGAAACATACATCCCTGATCGGTCATCTTGATGTGAGTAATTTTTTCACGCAGACCGTTCATGGCGCGCGATGCCACATGCCGCCACCAACTGTCGCTGCGCTGACGACGAATCGAGCCAACGTAATCATGCCCTTCATCCATCTTCGCCAACAGCAAGCCCGTATCCTCGGGCGGGTTCTGCAAGTCCGCATCCAACGTCACCACGCGCTGTCCACGACTATGCTCGAAGCCCGCCATGATCGCCATGTGCTGACCAAAGTTACCGTTAAACAGAATCACCCGCGTCACATCGGGACGCTTTTGAAACTGCTCGCGCAAAATCGCAGGCGAACGATCACGACTGCCATCGTTGATGAACAAAATTTCGTAAGGAATGTTGAGTTTGTCGAGTGCCGGATACAAACGGTCAAACAAGGACTGCAAGCCCTGTTCTTCGTTATAGACGGGGATGACGACGGAAAGTTGGAGTGGATTCATGGGGCGTCATTTTACAGTAGAGCTGCCAGATAGCGAAATTAGGAATCTTTGGAACACCCCCGATTACTTCCAGCTTGAGTTTTTTTGGAAATATCCGAGCAGTGCATCGTGCTCACTTTGCGTAGGCATTCTCTTATTGCTACCGCGTATGTAATTTTCCATGCGCGCTACCACGCTAGGCCATGCTACAGGGGGATGTTGATTGGGGCTAGGGAGCGCATGGCATTGCGCGCACACTCGCCTAGCTTCACTAAACCCAGGCGAGCGACGTAGCTTGTCTTGCTCTATACGTGGATCAACTTTTTCGCCACAGGCAGCAAGCAATACGGCTAAACCAACTAATGTAATAACTCTTTTCATTTCCTAAGCTTCCTTAAAAATCGTCCTGATACTTTACTGTGATCGGGTACCGCCAATCCTTGCCGTAGCTGCGTTCGGTGATGCGAATACCGACTGCAGATTGACGGCGCTTGTATTCGCTGATGCGCGTCAAATGCACTACACGGCGCGCATCCATCTCTGAAAATCCGCGCGCAATAATTTCGACAATGCTGAGGTTATGTTCCACATAACACGCCATGATGGCATCCAATACATCGTAAGGCGGCAGGTTGTCTTGATCGGTCTGATCGGGTCGCAATTCGGCACTCGGCGGGCGTGTAATGATGCGCTCCGGGATCACTTGACCTAGTGTGTTGCGATAACGCGCCAGCCGATATACGAGCGTCTTGCTGACATCTTTTAACACCGCAAAACCGCCTGCCATATCACCGTACAATGTGGCATAACCCACCGTCATTTCCGATTTATTCCCCGTGGTCAGCACAATTGAGCCAAGTTTGTTAGACAATGCCATGAGTAATGTGCCACGTATGCGTGCTTGCAAATTTTCTTCGGTGGTATCGACCGCTTGACCAGCGAAGGGTTCACTTAACGTTGAAAGGTAACTTTCAAACAGGGACTGAATTGAAAACTCATCGTAGCGTACACCCAGCGTTTTCACCATTTCACGCGCATCATCCAAGCTGATTTGTGCGGTGTAAGGTGAAGGCATCATCACAGCGTGAACTTTGTCCGCGCCCAACGCATCAGCGGCAATCGCCAAGGTCAGCGCGGAATCAATGCCCCCCGACATGCCCAGCAGCACCCCCGAAAAGCGATTCTTGGTAATGTAGTCGCGCACACCCAAACACAAAGCACGATACACGGCAGCTTCTTCGCTCAACTCGGCGACCTTGTTTCCGCTCAACTGCAAATCATCCTGAATATCGAGCAACAGCAGTTCTTCTTGGAAACGCTGGGCTTGCGCGACCAATTGCCCTTGGTTGTTCATCGCAAAGGATCCGCCATCAAACACTAGTTCATCCTGACCACCCACCATATTGGCATACACCACCGCCATACCCGTTTCGCTGATGCGCGCCTTCACAGCCTGATAGCGCGCCTCTTGTTTGTTAACGGCAAAAGGTGAAGCATTCAACACCAATAACACTTGCGCGCCCGCAGCGCGAGCTTGACGTGCAGATTCGGGCTGCCATACATCCGCGCAAATATTCAGAGCAAAAGTAACCGCTCCCATCTTGAACACACATGGCTCAGCACCATGCTCAAAATAACGCTTCTCATCGAACACAGAGTAATTCGGTAACTCATACTTCAGGTAAGTTACAAGAACCTTCCCATCTTGCAAAACAGAAGCGGCGTTGTAGCGCTTGCCATTGATTTCATGCGGATGCCCCACCACCGCCGTGATACCGAAAATTTTTGCCGCGAGGTCTTGCAAGGCTTGCGCACACGCCAAATAAAACCCTTTGCGCAACAGCAAATCTTCGGGCGGATAGCCACACAGAGCCAATTCTGGCGTGAGCAATAACTGCACCCCTTGCTGCTTGGCTTGCTCAACATGACTCAAAACCTTAGCAAGATTGCCAGTCAAGTCACCTAGTACACAGTTAATTTGTGAGGCGGCTATTTTCATTACGAATACTTATCAAAAACTGAAGGAGTGCATCTTATCCCTTGACAACAAAACAGAGGTAACAAAAAACGGGCTATAACAAGCCCGTTTTCTGAATTCCGCCGAGCATTAACCACCTCTTAAATCGGTGGCGCGTCGGTTACCGCAGTTGGAATAACAATCGGCTTAGGTGCTTCCTCCTCAAACACCTCTTCCACAATCGGCGCAACAATTATTTCTGGTGCATTGAAGTAATAATTAAACCCAAAGGTCAATGCTTTATTTGAAATGTTACCCGCACCATTTTTACCACCAAAACCATCAACCTTATATTCTCCAAGAAAGCTCCACTGAGTATCAAATTTGTATTCAATACCCAGTGTCCCACTTAGGCTATTGCCTGCCACTGCGTTCAGATTTTTAGTACCGGTGCTATAACCATAACCCAGCTTGGCATAAGGCATCCAATAACCTAATGGCAACCCCACTTTTGCGTCCACGCCTGCAGAACGGCTGCCGTACTCAATCCCGTTAGTATTACCATGCTTTTCAGAAGGATTCTGATCAAAAAATCCGCCCACTCCTAGTAGTAATGTTCTCGATGTAAAAATGTACCCACCCTGAAGATACCCACCATTCAAAATGTAAGCGAAAGTGGCTTCGTTAGGACTGTTATTTGCACCAGTCGAGCCGGAATAATTTACCCCTATTTTCCCGCCCAAATAACCTCCATTCGTATATTCACCAGCATTTGCGCTAATCACACTGAATAGTAAAGTTATGCATGCAATATGCACAATAAATTTTTTCACAATCTCTCCTTACCGCGAGCAGTTAAACTCAAAGCGAACATTGCTCCCCACTTTTATTATTTTTTGGTGATTTTAACCGAACATTCAGGTCTGGCGTGAAGCAATTGAAGCATCGGCGTTCGGACAACATGTTTTGCGGCAAGTTCTCCGTCTATCTTTTGGGTATCATTTAATCAAAAATCCACCGACTCCAAGAACATAAAAAACGCCGCGCAGTATAGCACTGGGCGGCGTCTTGTTGCTCAGATACGGCAGCTATTACAAACCGCGAACCTGACGCTTACGTTCGTTTTCAGTCAAATAGCGTTTACGTACACGAATCGATACTGGTGTAATCTCGACCAATTCATCATCGTCGATGAATTCGACAGCCGATTCCAAAGTCAGGCGAACTGGCGGGGTCAGACGCACCGCTTCATCGGTGCCAGAAGCACGCACGTTGGTCAATTGCTTGCCCTTGATCGGGTTAACGATTAGATCGTTGTCACGGCTGTGAATACCGATAATCATACCTTCGTACAATTTGTCGCCCGGAACTACAATCATGCGACCGCGATCTTCCAGTTTCCACAACGCGTAAGCTACCGCATCGCCTTGCTCGGCAGAGATCAGCACGCCGTTGCGGCGACCTGGCATATCCGCCTTCACCGGTGCGTAGTCATCAAACACGTGCGCCATAATTCCAGTGCCGCGCGTCAACGTCATAAATTCAGACTGGAAACCAATCAGACCACGCGCTGGAATACGGTATTCCAAACGCACGCGACCGTGACCATCCGGCTGCATGTCTTGCAAATCGCCGCGACGACGACCCAGCTCTTCCATGATCGCGCCTTGGTTGGCATCTTCTACGTCAACGGTCAGCACTTCGAACGGTTCGCATTTCTCGCCGTTGATTTCGCGGTAAACCACACGCGGTTTACCCACGCCCATCTCAAAACCTTCGCGGCGCATATTTTCCAACAGGATGGTCAAGTGCAATTCGCCTCGACCTGCCAATAGGAACACGTCGGTGTTATCGGTTTCATCAACACGCAATGCCACGTTGACCAACAACTCTTTAGTCAAGCGATCACGAATCTGACGGCTGGTGATGAACTTACCTTCTTGTCCGCACAATGGAGAAGTATTCACCATTAAGTTCATGGTTAAGGTTGGCTCATCTACCTTGGGCAAAGGCAAAGCTTCCGGCTTGTTGATATCGGCAATGGTCACACCGATACCGATCTCATCAATACCATTGATTAACACGATGTCGCCCGCTTTCGCTTCGTCCATTAAATAGCGATCCACGCCTTGAAAGCCCAGCACTTGGTTGATACGGCCGCGCTTGGATGACTTCTCGCCATTCATGACCATCACCTCTTGACCGGGCTTGATGCGACCACGCAACACGCGACCCACGCCGATACGACCGACAAAACTGGAGTATTCCAAAGCGGAAATTTGCAGCTGTAACGGCTCATCCATCGCCGCTGCGGCAGGTGCAGGAACATTCTTCAACACCGTGTCAAATAAGGGACGCATATCCGTGCTGGGCTTCGCTAAATCCAAGGTCGCATAGCCGTTCAATGCAGATGCATAAACCACTGGGAAGTCCAACTGCTCTTCCGATGCGCCGAGCTTGTCGAACAAATCGAAAGTTTGGTTGATCACCCAGTCGCAACGCGCACCCGGACGATCTACTTTATTGATAACCACGATAGGGCGCAAACCCAAAGCCAATGCTTTTTTGGTCACGAAACGTGTCTGCGGCATCGGCCCTTCAACCGCATCCACTAACAGCAACACGCCGTCCACCATGCCCAACACACGCTCTACTTCGCCGCCGAAATCGGCGTGACCCGGTGTATCCACGATGTTGATATGTACGCCTTCGTAATCCACCGCACAGTTTTTCGCCAGAATGGTAATTCCGCGTTCTTTTTCCAAATCGTTATTGTCCATCACCCGTTCAGCGACGTGCTGGTGGGCGGAGAAAGAGCCTGCTTGGGTAAGCAGTTTATCAACCATGGTGGTTTTACCGTGGTCAACGTGGGCGATAATGGCGATATTACGGAGTGCGCGAGACATGTGGACTACCTGCTAAATTCAAAGGGCGCGCATTCTAACACAAGGTTGTTATCTAACCGCTCACAACAATTCGTAAACACAACAATCGTAAAGTTGTGGCGCAACCATTATTTACGTTAAAAACCAGCCTAATTCTTTTCTAAGTTGGCACTCGTCCAATTGAATGCGAGGGTATAATTTTGCTCAAACCACAGGCAAAACCATCATTGCTGGCTAAGAGTCAATGAATTATTTACTCACTTTCCAATGAACCCCATCATTTTCATCATCAGCACTTGGAAACGCAGCTACGCAGCCGTCGCCGCGCTGTTGGCACGCTATTGGAAAAATACCTTTTATCTGTACCTCGCTGGGCTGTTTACGATTTTTGCTGTGGCAGATAACTCGTTTTTTCATTTCACGGCGGAGGTGCGTCAGGCGGCGTTTGATAGCATGTTGCACTATCGCATCGTGAAGCCCAAGCCTGATCCCGACATCGTTATCGTGGACATTAACGAGGCGAGCCTGGCGGCGATGGCGAAAGATTACGGTCGTTGGCCGTGGCCGCGCCAAGTGTTGGGCGAGTTTGTCGAGCAGGTTGAAAAACAACATCCCAAAGCGATCGTGTTCGACATTCTGTTCAGCGATGCCGACCTGTACAACGCAGACAGCGATGCGTATTTTGACGCGGCCATTGCCAAAACGGACAACACGTTTTTTCCGATATTACGACTCGACCCTTCCAGTGATTCGTTAAGCCAAATCAAAGCGTCTGCGATTCCTGGTGTGGAGCAGGGTACTCAAGGCGTGCAGCAAGATGCCACGGTAGCGATGGTGTTGCCGCACTTTCAATCGGCGTTGAATAGCGGGCGACTAGGGTTGCACAATATCTATCCTGACGACGATGCCGTTGCGCGGCAATATCTGGTGTATAGCGCGGATTACGGTTGGAAAATTCCTTCGCTGCCCGCGCGTATCGGCAAGGAGTTGAACTGGGCAACACCGCAAGCGCAGCGCGTGCTGCTGAACTGGCGCGGCGAACCTTTCACTTACCAGTTTGTCAGTTTTTCGGATGTATTCCAAGATTTAACCAGCAAAGAAAAGCATCGTCCTGCCGATGAGTTCAAAGACAAAATCATCATCATCGGTTCGACCGCGCCGAGTTTGTTTGACATCAAACCCACGCCGATGAGCCAGATGCATCCGGGGGTGGAGATACTCGCCACGGCAATCGACAACTTCAAGCATGACGATTACCTGCGCTTCCCCGATGCACACATCCCTTACCTGTTACTGGCACTGACACTTATTTGGGTGACGGCGTGGGGCTTTTATCGCGGCTTCAGTATGGGGAAAGTGGATCTCTGGTTTGGCGCGTCGCAATTTATTTTGTTGGGAATTTCTTACGCCAGCATCAATTTCAGCACCACCTACATCAATCTGACCGGACCTATTTCATTCGCGTTGACCTTCTTTGGCTTTGCGCGGATGTATTCCGCTGCCACCGGGAAAGTGTTGGAAAAAAATACGCTGCGCACCTCGATGCAGCAAACAGGCGAGCTGCAAGCCACGCTATTATTGATACGCCTCGATTCCGGCTTGCTCATCGACATGTCGATAGAAGATATTCGCTATCGCTTGGAAACATGCAGCAGTGAAACAAAAAGTGTGGAGGTGTTGAGCGGCGGGCAAAAAGGACTGTGGGGTTTGTTGGAAAAAACTTATGCCGTGTCATGGGTATCATCCGCGCAGGACAGTACCGCGCACCTTCTTTTTGCCCAAGATGCGGAAGTCGTCATCGCGGCATTGCCAGCCTTGCTGGGCAAGCATTTGACCGACACGAAAAATGTAGCAGAGTGGTTTGTGTATCAGCGCGTGATTGCGGGCGGTGAGAAGGCGAAGGCAAGTTGGCGGGTGTTGTTCGCCGAAGCCTTGATAGCATGGCAACAATCAAAACAACCTCAAGGAAAATCATGAAAAAATTAACTACCGTAATTGCACTTGCTACCTTACTCACTCCCGCCATTGCTTTGGCAGAGCTGAGTTACGATGCCGCCCAACTCAGCTATGAAAGGATGAGCCAAAGTGGCAAGCGTGATTTGAACATGACCAATTTCAATCTCACCAAAGGCATCAGCAGCAATGTGTTTCTCGAAGGGGAATACCAAACAGGCAAGCAGGTCACAGGCACATCGTTTGGGGATGTGTCGGCCAAAGGATGGATACTCGGTGCGGGATACCACACCCCGATTAAAACCAACACCGATTTCATTGTCACGGGTCGCTACCGCAAAATCACCTCCTCTGCGGCGGGTACATCGCTCACCGGGGACAGCCGTATTTTGGGGATAGGCATCCGCAGCGAATTTACACCACAATTTGAAGGCGGACTCAGTGTGAGTTATGCAAGCTCTACGGTAGGCTCATCCAGCTCCACCACCTCCATGACAGGCGTGAAGTTCCAACTTGGGTTTAAGGTGATGCCGCAGTTTCAATTGATGGCGGGGATTGCGTCCAATCAGAGTGGTTCAGCTCCTGCGGTCAATACGGTGGATATTGGAATGCGGTTCTTTTATTAACGCGACAAATTGCAAAGCACTTTAGCGTTGGGCGGGGTGTTGAATCAGGAAGTGTGAAATGAGAAAACTGACTGACCTTTTCATATTGAGCAATGAAGCGAAGCAGCACACCCAACAAGGGATAACACGAGCATGAAAAAACAGGATGCGAATCAGCCCGCTTTAACTGACCAACAGTTCAAGTCCGCACCCAAGGCTGCGAAGTTATCCCCTGTCATTGTGTTCATGCTTTTAATCACGCTGCTGGTGTTGGGTTGGTGTGGATACGCATTGTGGAAAGGCGCACCGCCACTTGCCCCAGTGGAGTTGAGTTATTGCGGAAAAAGCATCCACTTTGGCACGCCACAGCATCAGTGTCTCGAAACCCTGACACTCCGAATCCCACGAGATTATTTTGTGGGCGGGGGGCGGTTTGATTATTCCCGTCATGTGGCAGGCGAAAGGCAAGGTTTGGAGGTAGCCTACCCCAGTATGCAGCCTTGGTACAGTGTGCCGCTGTGGCAGCGATGGGACACACACAAAATTGAAATTGCCATTACGGGGGACGTGACTGCATACGATGCTAAGGAAAGCCTAAAAAACTATTCACTTGGTACGCCCAAGCCATCTCACGTACCGAATTTACTGCACGGACTGGATCAGTACTTAGAAGAGCCTTGGCATGGTTTTCAGTATTTGCTGCCGTTAGAACCCAATCCTCGAACTTTTATTCACTGTGGGTATGAAGACAACATTGATTTGGCAACCGAGCAAAAATATGGCTGTTCTGCATTCACTTCTACCTTATGGGGCTTGCCGTTGACCATAAGTTATAAAAGAATTTTGCTTCCCCAGTGGGCGGATATACACGCTAAAACACAAACTCTGATTCAATCCTTTGTTGTTACCCCGTAAACGTACAATCACAAGAGGTCATCATGCTCAATCCCATCATTACCGCCCAACAACGTGCCAATCTGCAAAACTTGATCGACACCGATAACCGTGTGGCATTTTACGTGGCACTTTATGAATATACGGGCAGCACGACGGCGTTGTTTATGTCGCAAATTTCGTCTGCTTCCGGCCCGTTTGGTGGCGGGGCTTGGGCGGGTAATGAGGCGTACAACGTGTTGTTGTCGAAGTACTGGCCGGGTGGCGTTCAGCAGGCCTCTCGAGAAGTTGCAAAAGCAGATATGGATTCAATTGTTTCTGACGGGAATGGAAACTTCAAAGTACCCGATGACCAAGCGATGCTTGTGGGCGCATACGACGTATGGGCTAAGAAGGGGATTGGTGAATACTTCCCTGGCAACTTACTGATTGCTATCAATTATCTTGCCTACAATCAGCCTGCCGCCGCCGCCCCATTTCTCGCTCTGACGGCTAAGGGTCTTGCGGGCTTGGTAGCGTTTGGGGTGTTTGCGCTGGGTGATGTGCAGTTTGAGTATTATGTTGGTGGCTCTTCAAATTACACCCAAAGCATTCAGGATTTATTAAGCCAAAATCCTGGCTCAATCATGGCTATCACCAACTGGGGAAAGCAAGTTTATGATGCAAATGGTAAAACCATAGGCGCATTTCCGACCAGTACTATTTGCAGCGTGCCCTCCTCCACGATTCAGTATTTGTGTGGCGCACTTGGCAGCAACGCTAATGGTGAAGTGTTGATACCTGGGGTCAGCATCACCAAAGGCATTGCCTCGCCCAATCTCATTGGCGGATTGTCTGCTTACATCGATCTAGGCTCCACTTATTTGGAACTCAACGGCCCCAACTACACTGGTCGCATTTACGAGAACGAGGTGACTTACCTTAAATACGCCGATCACGATGTTTGGAAAATGCCCGACCAAACGGGCAAGGGCGGTTGGACGGAAACCACCCAATGGAAAGACCCTGTTTCTGGCATATTGACCCATACGAATTTTACGACTTTCCGCTCGGATGGCACGGTGGCAGAGGTGATGACCAGCTTTGGCAGCGGCAGTTATACCAAGGTGGTATATAACACCGACCTGACCAGTGTGGTGACCGAACGTAACAAGGCGGCTGGTTATGATCGGACGACCTATCAGCTGGCTAACGGCGATTACGAGCATATTACAACGTCACTCACCACGGGGGTGGTGACGATGTCCCAATATGAGAATGCGGACGGAAGTTATAGCCGCTTGAGGGATAATCTGGACGGGACGTTTACGGCATCGGTTTATAACGCCCAGACTGGGGAGCGCATCACGTCCAAATCGGGTGTGGATGGCACGATGGTGGTGAGGGATGACGGGCAGGGCTTTATCACCACCCAGATTCTTGATGCCAATAGTTCGTCTGTGGTGGATGTGTGGAGTAACACGATTGAGGGCAGCAGCGGTTCAAATACTTACATAAACGGTCGCGTTGCCGAATCAAATTATTCGGGGGCTGACCAAAGTGCCATCAAAGTGATCTACGCCCCCAATGGCAATAGCAGTGTGATTTCGCATGATGTGCTGGGACATATCGACTCGGTCACCGATGTCATGAACAATGACTTTGTCAAAACCGAATTTGATACCGTCACCAACCAATACACCCTCAGCGTCAACGGCGCGCCGCCGTCTTTCACCGCCACACTCAACCCCAATAACACCATGACCACCACCCTATCGGACGGCAGAGTGGTGGTGTGGAAGGTTGAGTACACGGGTAGTAACAAAGCCGATGCGGGCAGCACCAAGGTGATCGGTATTGCCTTTGTAAACGGCGTGGCGGCGGAGTTTCAAGACGGGATTGATGCGAGCATGGCTGCCAGCGTAATCACCTTGGCAAACTTTTCTGCGGGCGGTGAGCAATTAAATCAAGACTTGCAGGGACTGGTGGTATTGGCGGATGCGAGCGCGGCGGGTCAAGGTCAAATCGTCAAGGCAGATACCACGCCCCCTCCGAGTGAGCTGACAAAATGGGTGGCGCAATATGGCAATCAACTTGGCACTGATTTGGCGGGCATGAGCGCGTTGTTGCGGGCGTTAAAGTCAAACGACATCCGAGATCAAAACAATGACACCATTTCGGGCAATGGAAGAGACGACACGCTGCACGGTGGGGACGGCACTAATCTAGTGGCGACGTGTACTCTCGGCAACCCAGCCCTTGCACGCCAACATCACCACCTTGGGAATAGGACGGCTGCCCGTGCGGTAATAGGTCATCATGCGGCGCGTCATGCCCAGCACATTCGCCGCATCGGTCAACGAAAGATTGTGTTGCGCCATCCACGCGTTAAACTGTCTGGCAGTGGGCAAACCCGCTTGCTCTCGGCTCAACTCATACAACCTGTCCGCCCCCATATCCAATCCTTTCGGCCACTCCAAAGCGTGTCCCCAATCATCCACGCGCACCTTGGCGAATACGGCGGGAGTTTTAAGCGGCGCGAAGGCAGCGAGCTTACGCACCAGCGGCGCAAGGTTAAGGCGCAAAGTTTCCTTGGTACTCCAGTCCAATTCCAAGGTCAGCGTATCAACCACGCGCACTGCCAAAATAGCAGGGGGATTTTTCATCTGTTTAGCCTCCAGTATTCTTCAATCAACTCTTCTTTGTGGCTAGACACCCAAGCCAACGGATCATTCAACCGCTTGAGCGGGCGCACCACACCCGTTAACACAGCCAACGACTCAATCGCCACCGATACCCGCATCCCGTCACGAAATTCGACATGCACATGGGGCAGTGGATGCGACTCACCACCATTGATACGAATACGCCAATCATTCTGTGCGTGCATTTTTGTCATGGGTGGATTCTATGGAAATAATTTCACCACGGCAAGTGCAAAGTGTGCTGCGAACGACGCATACGACTTTGCAAGTGCTTTAGCACTTAGCAAATCGGAGTACCCTTGCGGTGCAACGCACTCAGCATGGAAGATAACGGCATGAGATATATTTTTGGTACGCGCCCCTGAGGTAAAAAGGCGAAGGTAAGTTGGCGGGTGATGTTCGCTGAGGCCTTGATAGCATGGCAACAATCAAAACAAGAGGAAACGCCGAAATGAGAAACATTGGAATAGGATTATTGTTGCTGGGGCTGTTTGTTACCCCAGCAATCGCCGCCAAGGCCAAGGTTGCCACTGTAACAACAGAAAGCGGCAGTGCATTGAAGGCGGATGACATCAAAACTGAACCCTTTCGTGACGCGAAAAAGGTGGGTTCGCTGGCGAGTGGTGACAAGGTGGAAATCCTCACCAAAGACGGTGGCTGGTTGAAAGTGAAAAGCCAAAAAGGTAATGGCTGGGTACGCATGTTGAGCATACGCAAAACGGGTTCGGGGAAGGCAGCCAATAACGCGGGCGGCTTGTTGGCACTGGCTTCTGGACGGGCAGGGACAGGCAAGGTGGTGGCAACAACCGGCATACGCGGTTTGAGTGAAGAGGAATTAAAGTCTGCTCAATTCAATGCGGAACAACTCACGCTCGCAGAGTCATACACTGTCAGCCAAGCGCAAGCACGGCAATTCGCCGCACAAGGCAAGCTCAAAACTCGAACAATGGATTATTTGCAGGAGGGTGCGAAATGAGAACATTATTTCGGGGCTTG
This sequence comes from Gallionella sp., assembly GCA_040079595.1. Taxonomy (GTDB): domain Bacteria; phylum Pseudomonadota; class Gammaproteobacteria; order Burkholderiales; family Gallionellaceae; genus Gallionella. Next base: position 37,875 of record JBEBKA010000004.1, on the reverse strand, counting down.
TCCACATTGTTTATGTGCAGTGTATTCACCACTTCATTCGCTTTGGACTTCGGTCAGCAATTACGCGACAAACTCAAAGAGCAATTGCCAGAACAGGTCAAAGAGCGCGTGAGCAATGTTGTGGATGCATTAGGCAAAACTTCGCAAGACGATGAAGTCGCCATCGGTCGTCAAATCGCGGGCAATCTGCTGGGGGCTGCGCCATTGGTGAATGATGCAGGTTTGCAGCAATATGTGAATCGCGTGGGTCGATGGGTGGCGAATCAAAGCGAGCGTCCCGATCTTCCGTGGCACTTCGGCGTAATTGAATCAACCGATGTGAATGCTTTCGCCGCACCAGGCGGTTATATTTTTGTAACTCGCGGCTTGTATGCGTTGTTGCAAAACGAGGCGGAGTTGGCTGGTGTGTTGGCGCATGAAGTCGGTCATGTCATCAGCAAGCATCACCTGAAAATTTTGCAGAAGAGTCGCCTGTTGGATTTGGGTGGTCAGGCAATCGCCAAAAAAGTCAGCAATAGCGACAAGGTGCAAAAGTTGATTGGCAGTGGCGCGGAAATCACTGCGCGTTCACTCGATCAGGATGCCGAGTTTGAGGCCGATCGCATTGCCGTGGTACTCACAGCCCGCGCGGGTTACGATGCTTTTGGACTGCCCGGCGTGTTGCAGCAAATCGGGCATTACGCTGCCGATGACAGCAACGTGGCCTTGTTATTCAAAACTCACCCGCACCCCGACACACGGTTACAAAAACTGGATGCGGCGATGGGTGATCGGTTTGACAAAATCAAAGGACTGACTTTGCCTAAGCGGCTGTATCGTTTGAAGCCTTGAGTTGAGTGGATGCCTTAGAGTTCATAGCTGAAATTTACGCCAAGATGCGAATTGAGCGCAGCTTCTGTGGTATCTGCGACTGTGGTGCGTGTCAGTTGTGACGGCTACGGACTTTATGGTTGCGTAATTTTCGAGTTGACGTAAAAATCCCCGCCAATGACGGTGGAGATTTTGTTTTTCAGGGGCTGAATTTTACTTAGCACGAAGGGTTGCGGCGGAGTTCGGCTCAACAGTCGTGGGTTCAGCGGGGGTAGAATCGAGCTCTGCCGAGACGGGGCTGGACGCTGCATTGATTGCAATGGGAGCTATATCGCTATCCAGCTCTTCATCATCATATTTTGTCCGTGGCGGGTTGCCGTCATATACCAGATTGACGCGACGTTGCAGGTAAGCATCTCGGATAAATTCATACGGGTCTAACATCGCCCCATTTAATACTTTTTCCTGATCAAGCAATTCCGCACGACGGTTAATGCCCTGTGCGATATAGACTTGATTGCGAACCGGGACATCGCTAATTTGGCTGGTCGGGCTGGGGATACTATCGGCATAACGACCAATGCCGTCCCGCACCGAGCTGGGACCTAGTATAGGCAGCATCAGGTAAGCCCCGCTGCCCACGCCCCATTTGCCGAGGGTTTGACCAAAATCTTCGTTGTGTTTTTTGAGCGGTCCCATCGAGGCGACATCAATCAAGCCGAATACACCGATAGTGGAATTTACGATGAAACGCATACCGTCCGAGGCGGCTTGTTCAAATTTGAGTTGTAGTACGTCATTGATGGTGACGGAGACATCATCTAAATTGGAAAAGAAATTGGACACCATCATTTTGCCGAGGGAGGGCATGACCGCGCTGTAGCCTTTGGCGACGGGTTTGACCACGGCCTTATCGAGCGTGTCGTTGAATTTGTAAATGTTACGATTGAGCGGCTCAAGGGGGTCAACGGGGTTGTGCGCACCAGCGCAGCCTGCGATAAATAAGGTGGCAATCAGTATTAAAGTGCAGCGAGGTTTCATGGGTATTGATGGTGGGCGGTTTGATTTGATTATAGGCGAAACATGTGCGAAAAAAATTAGCGCGGCTGATTGGGGGGGGCGAGATCACCCATATGAAATTTGAATGCGCCAATTTTGCGATCAGAAAAAAAATGCTGCAAGCTGAATGTGACAGGGCGAAACGCGATGCTGTCCCAAGGTATTTCCGCTTCACTAAACAGTTGCACCTCAAGGCTTTCCACGCCAGGCGAGAAATCCAGATTAAGTAATTTTGCACGGAACAGCAGATGCACTTGATTGATATAAGGCAAGTTGTATATCGAATATAGTTCACCGATTTCGACTTGGGCGTTGGCTTCTTCTAACGTTTCACGGGCTGCCGCCTCTGGGGTGGTTTCGCTGTTTTCCATAAAGCCAGCGGGCAGTGTCCATAAGCCATAGCGCGGTTCGATGGCGCGGCGGCACAGCAAAATTTTATCTTCCCAAACAGGTATCGAGCCAACAATTAGCTTGGGATTTTGGTAATGAATTTCGCCGCATGCGGTGCAAACATGGCGCGTGCGATTGTCATCAGGCGGAATTTTTTGCGTGACGGCTGCGCCGCACAAGCTGCAAAAATTCATGGTGGGAAGCGGATTCACGGACGTTGGATTTTTGGTTTGATCGCAATAAGAGGGAAATTTTTATCTATTACGCGCTGAGCATCATCACGCAACTTGGTTAAGCCCATCGCCTCGTAACCCTGCACCATGATGATCAGCGCGTCACGTGTAGATATCGTGTTGGGATACAGTGAAAGCACTTCTTTAGCGCGGTTCACCGCCGCGATGTGTGCACCTCGGCGCAGATAGTAACGTGCTACATGTATCTCGTATTTGGCTAGCGCGTTCACCAAGTATTGCATCCGCAAAATTGAATCAGGCGCGTATTTACTATTGGGAAAGCGCGTGACTAAATCTTTGAATGCCACAAAAGAATCTTGGGCTGCTTTGGGATCGCGCTCGGTGGGGTCTTCGCCGCTGACGGAGCTGAACATGTCGTTGTCGCCATTAAAGTGTGCCAAGCCCTTTAAATAGTAGGCGTAATCAACATGCGCGTTGTTGGGATATTGTTTGATGAAGCGTTCAGCAGCAGAAAGAGCTGCTTCCACTTCATTTTTTTTGTAGTAAGCGTAAGCGATTTCGAGCTGAGCTTGCTGCGCGTAACGCCCGTAAGGATAGAGCGATTGCAAGGATTCAAAAGCCTTGGTGGCCTCTTCATACATGCCATCATCGAGGCTTTTTTTCGCCTCTTTGTACATGTCATCTGCGGAAACTTTTGCTTCCGCGACAACTTTGCCGTCGGGAGTTTTACTGGCAGATTTTGATCCACCTGTACTGCATCCGACTAACGTTAACAGCAGGAATAAGGCTAAACTATGGCGCATGACTCAATCCGAAAAAAATATGCCTAATTATAGCAAAGCCAAGCCATTCAACGCCCATGAAGTGATTGACGAGGTAGAGACTGGCGCAGACGATACCTTAAATTTCATTATACCCATTGAATATGCTGGCTTGCGGCTCGATCAAACCCTTGCAAAATTATTGCCAGAATACTCGCGCAGTCGTTTGCAAGAGTGGATTACACAGCATCAAATTAAGCTGGACGGCGGATTTCCCATTGCGAAACAAAAAATTTGGGGTGGTGAGACATTGGAGGTACTGCCGCAATTGCACTTATCTGAACAACCATATTTGGCCGAAGACATCGCACTGGATATTGTGTATGAAGACGATGCGTTGATGGTGATTAACAAACCTGTCGGCTTGGTGGTACATCCTGGCAGCGGCAACTGGGAAGGCACGCTGCTCAACGCTTTGCTGCATTACTCGCCGCAGTTGGAGGATGTGCCGCGCGCTGGCATTGTGCATCGGCTGGATAAAGACACCAGCGGTTTGATGGTGGTGGCGAAAACGCTTATCGCACAAACCGCGCTGGTGCGTCAGTTAGAAGAACGCAGCGTGAAGCGCGAATACTTGGCTTTGGTGCATGGTGAACTACTGCACGGTGGCATGATTGATTTGCCAATAGGAAGACACCCCAGCCAGCGAGTAAAAATGGCGGTGGTGGAAGATGGCAAACCTGCGGTGACGCATTACCAAGTGGAAATGAAGTTTCCCAGTTGTACGCTACTGCGCTGCCGTTTGGAAACGGGGCGCACGCATCAAATTCGTGTGCATCTGTCGCATCTCAAATATCCCTTGGTGGGTGACAGCATCTACATCAAAGGTGCGCAAAAGTGCGTGCCACAACTGCGCGTACTGCTGAATAGCTTTCCCCGTCAAGCGTTGCACGCGACACGTTTGGCATTGGCTCATCCGATCACTGATGAGGTGATGGAATGGCATGTGGCGATGCCGCAAGACATGCAGCAACTTGTTCGGGACATTAAGGCTATAGCCGATGAGCTTGCGTGATCATCTGATTATTCCTGACTGGCCTGCACCGCCCAATATGCGTGCCTTGCAGACTACCCGTTCGGGCGGTGTAAGCCGCGCGCCTTACGATAGCCTCAACCTCGGCAGCCATGTGGGCGATGCACCGTTGGATGTTGCGCGCAATCGCATGTTGCTTAATACCCTGATGCCGAGTGAGCCAGTTTGGTTGGAACAAGTGCATGGCATCCTGGTGGCGAATGCAGGCAACGCGAGCTGCTTGCCACAAGCCGATGCGTGTATTGCCACACGACGTGCATCGGTGTGTGTGGTGATGACGGCGGATTGCTTGCCTGTGTTGTTGTGCGATCAACAAGGCACTGTCGTCGGCGCGGTTCATGCGGGCTGGAAAGGATTGGCGGCGGGTGTGATCGAAGCCACTGTGCAAACGATGAGTGTTCCCGCACAAAATTTAATGGCATGGCTGGGGCCTGCAATCAGTCAACCTGCGTTTGAAGTGGGCGCGGAAGTCCGTGAAGTTTTTATTGCTGCCGATCCAAAAGCTGAGAGTGCATTTGTTGCAGGGCAGGGCGGCAAATGGTTAGCCGATATTTATGCGTTAGCGCGCATACGATTGAATGCACTTGGCATTACACAAATCTACGGCTCTGATTACTGCACTTATAAAGATACACAAAGATTTTTTTCTTACCGCCGTGATGGCGTGACAGGGCGGATGGGCACGTTTATTTGGTTGGAATAATGACTGATCTGTTGAAATGAACGCTCAATTCGCCGATTTATACACCAGCCTCAATGCTGACCCCGCCAAACGCGGCAAGCAGTTCGAGCACTTTGTTAAATGGTTTTTGAAAGCCGATCTTGAATGGTCATACAGTGATTGAAGTGAATGACGATGAAGTTACCGTGAATGGCAACCATCCATTAGCAAGCAAGACGCTCTTTTAGCTGCGCCGTAACGGGCATACGCGCAGCCACGGCAGAAGAGTTAGAGCATGTGCATGATGATGAAGGACACTCACATCTTCATTAAGGTTACGAGTTTATTTTTTTACCCGTAACACAAACAATTCACCTTTGATGGGTTGGAGTCCTTCATTACGTAGGTCTTCGAGTACAGATGCTTGAATGTCGAAACCATGCGTGTTTGCTAACATTTCGATGTAATGTCGCGAATGAGCATAACGCCCAGTCGGGCGCAAAACGTAGTTTTTTTCCTCAGAGGCTACTTCGGTGGTGAAAAGGAAATGCGCACCAGGCAATGAATGCGCGCTGACCATTTGGAATAAATGTGCAATATCTCCAACGTAAATGAAGACATCCGTAGCAATAAATAAATCGTATTGTTGATTCGATGATTCGATGAATTGGCAAACATCCTCTATGGCGAGTTCGTCATAAATTTTTCTTTCGCGAGCGATGTTGATCATTTTGGGGGATAAATCAACGCCTGTGAAATGTGTGACCAGTGGTCGGAATTGGATACCCGACAAGCCTGTGCCACACCCGAAGTCAATAGCGCGATGAAAGTGGGGTTTTCCCCTTGATAGGGAAAACAGCATTTCCTTTAGTTTTTCAGGCGCAAAATATCTGAGTTCTGTTAAGTGACTTTCAAAGCTATCGGCCATGCCATCGAATAAATTTTGTACATGTTGGCGCGGCGCGGACAGGGTGGTTTCACCTGTTAACGCGGCAACCGCGTGGCGTGCAGACCCATTATCTGGGTCAATCTCCAGAATACGTTGGAAGTAAATCGTTGCATTTCCATAATCTTTGTATGCGGCAAACAGGTTGCCCAAATCAAACAGTACCGCAATTGAATTGGGTACATAGTCAAGGTACAACATCAGGCTGGCAGCAGCAAAGTCTGGGCGATTCTGTTGCTGATAAATTTTATTGAGCGTTAAGTATGCTTCAGCCAAATCGGGCTTGAGTTCCACGCATCTTTCGAGATGTTGCAGTGCCTCATCGACTTTTCCTTGCTGATAAAAAGCTGAACCTAGTTTGAAAAGAGCTTCGGGTGAGGTGCGAAGGGATGTTGGATCTTGAGCTATATCAAGGCTCGAATATGAAAGATTCATGAAGTTAAAGTAGTAATTTTCGTTAAATTATGTAATTGAGAAAACGTTATCAATCAAATTGCGGATGAGTCTAATTTTCGTAGTAGCCACTCGGTGATCCGATTTTTTGTTGGCGATGTGACCTGCTTAAATTCATTAGAGTTCCATAATGTTGGTAGAATATTTTCAATTTCATGTTTTTCGAGGATGCTCTGCGACACTTCTCGGCACACACCATGTCGTTGTAGCCATTCCACTAGTGCGGGTGTTTCTGGCCAATCGGGACGGTTGATATACAACACAGGTATGCCGCTGTACGCGGCTTCAACAAAGCTGCCGTAGCCTGGCTTGCACAGCAGTGCATCGCAACTGGAAAGTGCATCACCGAAGTTCATTTCTAATGTTTCAAGTACGATGACATCGGGATGTTGCACATCCCAATTTTGTTGTACCAGCCATTTCACGCCGTTAATACGTTGCCAGCGTTCTATTGGTAAGCGGCTGGTGATGCCACCCATGCTGACCAATACCAATTTCTCATCGGATGATAAATTCAATTTTTGATTGATTTCATCACGACGGTTTGTGCCGATGTCTGCGATTGGCGAGACAGGAATAAGGTTGGGTAAATCATTCATATTCATGCCTGGTGTGGCGCGAAAAAAAGCGTCGGCATTGGCATAGCAGGTGTGTATTTGCGCGGTGATCTTATTTTCACCACAGTAGTGGCGGTAGATGTCTGCCCAATTTAATGAGCATAAAGCCGCATTGGGAATGCCAGCCAATTGCGCCCCCGCGAGAGGTAAATAACCCACGTTGGAGAACACCACATCCGCTTTAAGCTCGCTCAATAATTTTGCTTCATCGGCAACACGCTTACTCCAATTCACATGGAAATTTTGATATGCAGCGCGACTTTTTTTGACATCCACCTTTAATGCGGAAGCCATTATCATGCCAATATCTCCCTCACTTTGCTGGCGTATGAAGGGTGCATGAATGCGGGAACGTAAATGAGCATGCGGCACAGTGGAGCGCACCGTGATGCGTAACGTCGGCATGAGTTGGTGCAAGGCATTGAGTATCGGCGCAGTTTGCGCCACATGACCGAAGCCGTGACCAGAAATGGATACAACGAGATGCGGCACGGCGTACCTAGCGGTAAATCGCCTGTTTAGGAAGGTAGCGTGTGCTGCTTAAAAGTACGGGCAAGATATCAGCTCTACCCAGTAGGAATCGCCCAATCTCATCCAGCAGCTGCTGCGTGACAGTTTCGGGTTCGAGCGTGTAAGAGGCTAGACCAAAGCCATCAAAATTATTGCATAGCAAATCAATTTTACCGGTGTCGTAATTACCTTGAAACTGGATGCGCATCAAAAAATCGGCAGCCAATGCCACTTCAAAAAATTCTTGATTGGGTTTGCTGCGCACCACTTCGTCAAGATTATCCAGTGTGCGCAAACCAAACGCATTCAAATCCATTTTGAGGCTTTCAACCTCATTCCAGCGGCGTTTTACATACACGGGATTGGATGCGGACAATCTCACACGAAATGAAATGTGATCGTAATAGGCCGTGTCAGCAAGACCTTGTTTGCGAAAATCTGCCGAAGCATCGCCCCACTGAAGGTTGATGTACTTAGCCTGGGGGTCAACACTGTAGGTGCGTGAGATGACAGGTTTGATCCGATTTAAGTGCGTTGAAAATGGGCTTAGGAAATAAAAAATTTGACCCAATGCCTCATGTAAACTTTGCGATTTTGCTTGGCGGTCAAGTTCCTCGGTTTTGAGTGCCTGAAGTTTTTGCGTTGCTTCGCCAGCCAGCTCGGCTAATAAATCCGATCCGCTAAAGCTGTCCTGCTTGGGGAGGGTGTGTTTGTGTGGCATATACTTGGGATACTTGCAACGCTTTTAGATAGTCAAATGATACCGTTTTACGAGGTTGTCAACAATCTATTGACTTCGCTGGTTCAATTTTTGAATTATAACGTTTGACTTAACCTTGGCGAGGCGTTTTAAGCTATATTGAATCTTGGCAAAGCGTTTGTTGGCACTATCTCGCGGTAAAAACTGTTGTAGTCTGGCGCGCTGGAGGACTGGTAGATGGTTGGACGGCTAACTCGGTAACGAGTAATGAGTCAAGGAGTCAAACATGCAAACAAAAAGCACAGTTTTAAGTGGCGACATCGGCGGTACGAAAACGCGCCTCGCTATCATCGAGGTGAATGGCACGCAGTTGAACACGCTGCATGAAGTGAGTTACCTCAGCCAAAATTATCCGACTTTTGATGAGTTGGTTGCTAATTTTTTGCAAGGCATGGATATTCCTAGCTGCGCGGGGTTCGGCATTGCCGGACCGGTGCAGGGCAGGGTGGTACAGACCACAAATTTGCCTTGGCAGATTGATGCGAGTGCGTTGCAACGTCAATTTGGTTTTGCGCGTTGTGTGTTGCTCAATGATTTGGAAGCGACGGCATGTGGCTTGCCTGCACTGGGTGAGACGGATTTATTTACTTTGCACGAAGGAGCTGCCAACACAATGGATAACCAAGCCGTGATTGCGGCTGGCACGGGATTAGGAGAGGCGGGTTTGTTTTGGAATGGTCACGCGCATCAACCCTTTGCCACAGAAGGCGGACACACCAGCTTTACTGCTAGCGATGACCGTGAATTTGCATTACTCAAGTATTTGCAGCAGCGTTATGAACATGTGAGTTGGGAGCGCGTGGTGTCGGGCATGGGCATCGTCGCGCTGTATGAGTTTATGTGTCATTACCATCATGCTACCGTCCCCGCTTGGCTGAATGAAGAAATGGAAAAGGGCGATGTGGCAGCGGCGATTGCCAATGCGGCGATGTCAGAGCGTGACGAATTGTGTGTGGAAACCTTGGATTGGTTTTTGCAGTTGTACGGCGCAGAGGCAGGAAATTTGGCACTCAAGATGATGAGTCGCGGTGGTGTTTATCTAGGCGGTGGCATCGCGCCGAAGATTTTATCGCGTTTGCAAAATGGAATTTTCTTAAAGGCATTTTTCAGCAAAGGGCGGATGCGCCCGCTATTGGAAGCCATGCCCGTGAAGGTGATTTTGAATGACAAAGCGGCATTGTATGGCGCGGCATTGTTTGCATCGCACCAATAAAACATCAATCCAAATACTGCGGTACGCATTCGGCTACTCTTCTGTAACATCTATCTTGAGGTAATTCGGAGGAGATTCGCGGGTTGAGGTAAGTGCCGCTTTGGTGATAGAATGCGCGCCGCTTCGGAATAGTCCGAGGCAAATTTCCCGCTCGCACCAGTTGGGGTGCTCTTCGGAGTCAAGCTAGCGAGTGGTAGTTTTAACCCTTAACACGTGGAGTAATCATGGCTGTAACTATGCGTCAAATGTTGGAAGCGGGTGTTCATTTTGGTCACCAAACGCGTTTCTGGAATCCCAAGATGGCTCCGTTCATCTTCGGTCATCGCAACAAAATTCATATCATCAACTTGGAAAAAACCGTTTCGCTGTTTGCCGAAGCGGAAAATTTCGTGCGCAAATTGTCCGCGAAAAAAGGCACGATTTTGTTCGTGGCAACCAAGCGTCAAGCGCGCGATATTCTGCAAGAAGAAGCGGTTCGCGCAGACTCTCCTTTCGTTAATCACCGTTGGTTGGGTGGCATGTTGACTAACCACAAGACTGTGCAACTCTCTATCAAGCGTTTGCGTGAATTGGAGCAAATGACTGCTGATGGCGCGAATGAAAAAGTGTCCAAAAAAGAAGCGTTGATGATGGCGCGCGAATTGGAGAAGTTGAATCGCAGTCTGGGCGGCATCAAGGATATGGCAGGTTTGCCATCCGCGTTGTTCGTGATTGACGTTGGCTACCAAAAAGGCGCGATTGTTGAAGCGCAAAAATTGGGCATTCCCGTCATCGGTATTGTTGATACAAACAACTCACCATTGGGCGTGGATTATGTCATTCCGGGTAACGACGACTCTACTCAAGCGATTCGTTTGTATGCCCGTGGTATAGCCGATGCTGTATTGGAAGGTCGCGCGCAAGCGTTGAATGAGTTGGTTGAACAGATTGCCGAACCGGCAACTGAAGCCGCCGCTTAATTTCAAGTGATTCGCAGAAAGGGGCGCGAGCCCCTTTTTGTATAAGTATTTTTTAGAGGCGACAAGTATGTCCGATAACCTCAGAAGTAAAACCGTTACCCAGGGTGTGCAACGCTCACCGAATCGCGCCATGTTGCGCGCGGTGGGATTTGGTGATAAAGATTTTGATAAGCCCATCGTGGGTGTGGCGAACGCACACAGCACCATTACTCCCTGCAACATGGGGATTGGTGCATTGGCTGCCCGCGCGGAATCGGCTTTGAAGGAAGCTGGCGCGATGCCGCAAGTGTTCGGCACAATCACTATTTCCGATGGTATTTCGATGGGTACGGAAGGAATGAAATTCTCCTTGGTATCACGCGAAGTGATTGCCGATTCTATTGAGACGGTATGTAACGGTCAGAGCATGGACGGTGTACTGGCTATCGGCGGCTGCGACAAAAATATGCCGGGTGCGATGATTGCGATTGCGCGTTTGAACATTCCTGCGATTTTTGTGTATGGCGGAACGATTAAGCCGGGACATCACAAGGGGCGTGATTTGACCATCGTGAGCGCGTTTGAAGCGGTCGGGCAATTTTCGGCGAACAAAATTGACGCTGAAGAATTGTTGGCGATTGAGCGTAGTGCATGCCCCGGTGCGGGTTCGTGCGGCGGTATGTATACCGCAAATACGATGTCTTCAATCATCGAAGCGATGGGATTGAGCTTGATGAATTCATCCACCATGGCGGCGGAAGATGCGGAAAAAGCGGAAAGCACCGCGCAGTCTGCCGACGTGTTGGTGAACGCGATCAAGAAACAAATTCTGCCGCGTCAAATTTTGACGCGTAAAGCATTTGAGAATGCGATTGCGGTGACCATGGCAACAGGCGGCTCAACCAACGCCGTGCTGCACATGCTGGCGATTGCTCATGCTGCGCAAGTGCCGCTGACGATAGATGACGTGGAAGTTATTCGTGGTCGCGTACCCGTGTTGTGTGATTTGAAGCCTTCGGGAAAATATGTCGCGACTGATTTGCATCAAGCGGGTGGCATTCCGCAAGTGATGAAAATTTTGCTGGCGAATGGCGCGCTGCATGGTGATTGTTTGACGATTACTGGTCAGACCATTGCGGAAGTTTTGCAGGATGTGCCGAATGAGCCGCGCAAGGATCAAGATGTGATTCGTCCGTGGAATCACCCCATTTATGCACAAGGTCATTTGGCAATTTTGAAAGGCAATTTGGCCACCGAGGGCGCAGTAGCAAAAATAACGGGCGTGAAGTTGGCGAAAATTACCGGTCCCGCGCGCGTATTTGATTCGGAAGAAACCTGCATGGCGGCTATCCTCGCGAGAAAAATTCACGCGGGCGATGTGGTCATTATTCGTTATGAAGGCCCGAAAGGCGGCCCCGGTATGCGCGAGATGTTATCTCCCACCTCGGCGATTATCGGCGAAGGCTTGGGCGATTCAGTCGGTCTGATTACCGATGGTCGTTTCTCCGGGGGCACTTACGGCATGGTGGTGGGGCACGTTGCGCCTGAGGCGGCAGTAGGCGGTACGATTGCACTGGTGAACGAAGGCGATTCAGTGACCATTGATGCGGATCAGCGTTTGTTGCAACTGAATGTGTCCGATGAGGAAATTGCCCGTCGTCGTGCAGCTTGGCAACCGCCTGTACCGCGCTATACACGCGGGGTGTTGGCGAAATATGCAAAGCTTGTGTCGTCAGCTAGCAAAGGCGCGGTAACGGACTAACAAAATTTAAGTTTATTTATTAGGAGTTTGAAATGGCAGAAGTAACAGCAGGTATGGTTAAAGAATTGCGCGAGCTAACTGGCTTGGGCATGATGGAATGTAAAAAAGCGTTAGTTGAAGCCAACGGTGATATGAAGGTTGCCGAAGAGCAAATGCGTATCAAGAGCGGTGCGAAGGCTAGCAAAGCTGCGAGCCGTGTTACTGCCGAAGGTGTAGTGAATGCCTTTATCTCGGTGGATGGCAAAACAGGTGCGGTAGTTGAAGTAAATTGCGAAACTGATTTTGTGGCGAAGAATGCGGATTTCGTCGCATTTGCCAAGAGCGTTGCAGAAACGGTTACCCAAAATAATCCTGCTGACGTGACTGCCCTGTCTTCAATGAACATTGCAGGTGGGTCGGCGAGTGTCGAAGATACGCGCCAAGCGTTGCTGATGAAGTTGGGTGAGAACCTGACGATTCGCCGCTTCCAGCGTTATGCGTCATCGGCTGGCAAATTAACCAGCTATTTGCACGGCAGCAAAATCGGCGTGATGTTGGAGTTCACTGGCGGTGATGAGGCAATGGGTAAAGACATTGCGATGCACATTGCGGCAAGCAAACCAAAATCGGTAGATGCGTCGGGCGTGTTGCAAGCCGACATCGACACCGAGCGTCGTATTGCGATTGAAAAAGCGCGCGAAGCGGGCAAGCCAGCCGAGATGTTGGAAAAGATTGCCGAAGGTACGGTGCAAAAATTCCTCAAAGAAGTCACGCTGCTGGGTCAGGTGTTTGTTAAGGCAGAAGACGGCAAGCAAACCATTGAGCAATTTCTGAAAAGCAAAGGCGCATCGGTGACTGCTTTCCAAATGTTTGTGGTCGGTGAAGGTATCGAGAAAAAAGTGGAAGATTACGCAGCGGAAGTTGCTAAGACTGTTGCCGCGTTACAAGGATAATTGCCATGAACACGCCTGCCTATAAACGTATCCTACTCAAGCTAAGCGGCGAAGCCCTGATGGGCGACGACAGCTATGGTATCAATCGCGCTGTGATTGAACGTATTGTGGCGGAAATTGCGGAAGTGGTTGGGCTGGGCGTGCAAGTGGCGATTGTGATTGGTGGCGGCAATATATTCCGTGGTGTCGCGCCCGCTGCGGCAGGCATGGATAGAGCGACTGCCGATTACATGGGCATGTTGGCGACGGTGATGAATTCGATGGCGTTGCAAGATGCCATGACACGCGCGGGGTTGGATTGCCGCGTACAGTCTGCACTGAATCTGGAGCAAGTTGCCGAGCCATTTATTCGTGGCAAAGCACTGCGTTATCTGGAAGATGGCAAGGTCGTTATTTTTGCGGCGGGTATTGGTAGCCCATTCTTCACGACCGACACCGCTGCTGCGTTGCGGGGTGTCGAGATGTGCGCTGAAGTGGTGATCAAAGCCACCAAGGTGGATGGCATTTATACGGCTGATCCTAAGAAAGATCCGAATGCGATTCGCTATCAAAGTCTGAGTTTTGACGAGGCGATCAGCAAGAATTTGCAAGTGATGGATGCGACCGCACTGACCTTGTGCCGTGACCAAAAACTACCGATCATCGTGTTCAGTATATTCAAGCTGGGTGCTTTGAAACGTGTGGTGATGGGTGAGGGTGAAGGCACGCTAGTCCGGGTCAGTTGATTAAAAATGTTGTCCACGAAAAACATTAAAGGCACGAAATAAGCTAAGGAAGCTCTGATTAAGTCCGTTCGCCCTGAGCCTGTCAAAGGACTCACCACGAACGGCGGGACTTGATTTAATGTTTCCTTAAGACGGAAAATTGCCTTGAATTTATTTTTTGTTCGTGTTCTTTCGCGTATTTCGTGGACAATGATGTTTGAAATATGAGTTCCGTAGGGGATAGATTGTGATTACTGAAATCAAAAAAACAACCGAACAAAAAATGAACAAGTCGCTGGATTCGCTCAAAGCCGACTTGGGTAAAGTGCGCACAGGCCGTGCGCATACCGGCTTGCTGGATCACGTGATGGTGGACTATTACGGTAGCCCAACTTTAATCACTCAAGTCGCTAACGTGACATTGATTGACGCTCGTACTATTGGTGTTCAGCCTTGGGAAAAGAACATGGTGGGGCCGGTTGAACGCGCGATTCGCGATGGCGACTTGGGATTGAATCCTGCCACGAATGGCGACATGATCCGTGTGCCGATGCCCATGCTGACTGAAGAGCGTCGCCGCGATCTGATTAAGGTGATTAAATCGGAAGGCGAAGATGCCAAAATCGCGGTGCGTAATATCCGCCGCGATGCCAATAACACCCTCAAAGAAGCACTCAAAAATAAAGAAATTGCAGAAGACGAAGAGCGTCGCACTCAAGATGAAATTCAAAAGCTGACAGATCGTTTTGTCATTGAAATCGACAAGGCGTTGGCGGCAAAAGAAATTGACCTGATGGCTGTTTGATTTCAATAAATCATTTGGAATAATGGCAAATCCTCTTCCTAGTTCCACCTCAACTATCCTTGACACTGCCGCAGTTCCGCGCCACATTGCCGTCATAATGGATGGCAACGGGCGTTGGGCGAAGCAACGTTTTATGCCGCGCGTAATGGGGCATAAGCAGGGCGTGGAGGCGTTGCGCAAAGTTGTGAAAACGTGCCGCGATTTGGGTGTGGAATATCTCACCGTGTTCGCCTTCAGTAGTGAAAATTGGCGGAGACCGGAAGAGGAGGTCTCATTTCTCATGTCGCTGTTTATGAAGGCACTGGAGCGCGAAGTAGCCAAGATGCACCAAAATAATATACGGCTCAAAATTATTGGTGACCGCAGTCGCTTCAATGAGCAGCTCAAGCAATCTATGCGTGATGCCGAGACGTTGACCTCCAACAATGATGGTCTGACGCTGACCATCGCGGCGAATTACGGCGGGCGGTGGGACGTGATAAATGCGGTACACACGATGCTGAAAGATCATCCCAAACTTGCACAAAATTTTACCGAAACCGATTTGCAACCTTATTTATCCATGAGTGGCGCGCCTGAGCCGGATCTGTTTATTCGCACGGGCGGCGAGCAGCGCGTGAGCAACTTCATGTTGTGGCAACTGGCTTATACCGAGTTATATTTCACCGACACGTTATGGCCCGCTTTTGATGGCAAGGAACTAAAGAAAGCGATCGATTCTTACCAGCACCGTGAGCGACGTTTTGGTCGCACCAGTGAGCAAGTTCAAGGAAAAGCCGATGCTTAAATCCCGCATTATCACGGCACTGATCATGCTGGTGTTATTGCTCGCAGCCCTCTTTGGTTTGCCCGCTTCGGCTTGGGTGGCACTGGTTATTCTGATGGCGTTGCAGGCCAGTTTGGAATGGGCAAGATTGTCCAAACTCACAGGTCGTGCAGCTACCGTGTATTGGGTGGCAACGCTGTTCATCATGTTATCGCTGGTCTGGGTAGATGCTTCAACCACCGCGCCACAACAGCTCATCCACCTGTTTGTCTACCTCATCGCCGCCTTCCTGTGGATTATCGTCGTGCCGACATGGATGATTGTGGGTTGGAAGGTTGAGTCACCCCTGCTGATGTCGTTGACCGGCTGGGCGGTAATTATTCCCACCAGTTTGGCGATGCTGGATCTGCGTTTAGTCAGCCCGTGGTTGCTGCTGTTCATCATGTGTCTGGTTTGGGTCGCGGATAGCGCGGCGTATTTTGCGGGGCGAAAATTCGGCAAAAACAAACTCGCCCCCAGCATCAGCCCCGGTAAAACTTGGGAAGGCGTGGCGGGCGCGATGTTGGGCGTGACGGCCTATATCGTTTTGGTATGGAGCATGAGTCCGAGTTTGTCACAGTATGCAATGTTGCCGATCTTGCTGCTGGCGGCTTGGTGGTGGGTGGGATTGGCGGTGATCGGAGATTTGTTTGAATCCGCCATCAAACGGCAGGCGTGTGTCAAAGATAGCGGCGCACTCTTGCCCGGTCACGGCGGGCTGCTGGATCGCATCGACGCTCTCACCTCGACATTACCGCTTGCCGCCTTGGTCATCACCATGCAGCAACTAAGCTAGCATTTATGCAAAGTCGAATCATATTCGGATCAGCAGGCAGCGTAGGCTGGATTGCAATTTTAACCATCATGGCGGGTATTACTGCGAATGTAGCGGCTGCGCCAGAAAACAATTCGAGTCTGACCCCATTTACTACATTTACTACGCCATTTACTAGTCCATTTACTAAGGGCAGCTATTCAGCAATAAATGCTGTAGAGCCAATAGGAGCAGCGCAATTATATTTTCGAGATTTTGAACACCACGAAGTGCTTGGATCTACCGTGGTTACGGTGTTGCGCAGTCCCCAACACGGGGTTTTAGAACCTGCGTCTGTTGGTTATGGCACTTATTCGTATTTACCAGAACTTGGCTACTTCGGTCAAGACAGCGCAACTTTTCTAGTTGAAATGGATGGCAAAAAAATAAGGGTGGAATTTTCCTTCAAAGTGTTGCATGGCGTGGCGGATGATTACACGAAGGAGCAATACAAAAAACTGTGTCCGAAAGGGGGATCTTGGAAAATCTCCTCTATCTTGGGTGCTAGCAATAACCTCACTGTAACTTCCGTCGACTACCAGCCAGACCTCACCAGTTTCGCCAGCACCTTGGGCATAGACACGTCTAGTGTCACCCTAAACTTCGCCGATTTAATAGGCGGCGCACTCGGACAAACCATAGGCAACGCCATCACCCTTGATACCAATGCCTCCGGCAACGGCTGGTGCATCGACACCATACTTGGCGACAACCGCGAATACCTTTCCATCAGCAACCCCTTTGAATGGGTCGTCAAAGCTGGCAGCAACGACTCATAACTTCTATGCAAGGCTTAACTATATTGGGATCTACGGGCAGCATCGGCACTAGCACGCTGGATGTGGTGGCGCGTCATCCTGATAAATTTCAAATCGCCGCGTTGACGGCGAATCGCCAAGTCGATGTGTTGTTCAAACAGTGTGTTCAATTTAAGCCGCGTTATGCGGTGTTGCTGGATGAGGCTGCGGTTGGGCAGTTGCGTTCTCTGGTGAAGGATGCGGGTTTGAACACGCAAGTGCTGCATGGCGTGGATGCCTTGGAGCAAGTTTGTGTGTTGCCCGAAGTGGATTCCGTGATGGCAGCCATCGTCGGTGCGGCAGGCTTGCGACCCACTCTCGCGGCGGCCAAAGCGGGCAAAAAAATTCTGCTGGCGAACAAAGAAACCTTGGTGATGGCAGGTAATGTGTTTATGGATGCCGTGCGTGCCAGCGGCTCGCCATTGTTGCCTATTGATAGCGAACACAATGCCATTTTTCAAGCTCTGCCAAAAACCTATAACGGTGACATGCGTGGCAATGGTGTGCGCAAGATTTTACTCACCGCATCGGGCGGACCGTTCCGCGAGACTCCGCTGGCGGCATTGCAAAACGTGACTCCCGATCAAGCCTGCGCGCACCCCAATTGGGTGATGGGTCGGAAAATTTCCGTTGACTCGGCGAGCATGATGAATAAAGGCTTGGAGGTGATTGAGGCACATTGGTTATTCAATGCCAGTGCGGACGATATTCAAGTGGTGATCCACCCGCAAAGCGTGATTCATTCGCTGGTGGAATACGTGGATGGCTCGGTTATCGCGCAGCTCGGCAACCCCGATATGCGCACGCCGATTGCTTATGGCTTGGCTTATCCAGAGCGCATTGATTCGGGTGTGGCGTCGTTGGATTTGTTCAAAGTGGCGACGATGAATTTTACCGCGCCAGACTTTGAACGCTTCCCTTGCCTGGCGTTGGCGTATCAAGCATTGCGCGCGGCAGGTACTGCTCCCGCAATGTTGAATGCGGCGAATGAGATTGCTGTCGAAGCGTTTTTGAATGGGCAAATCGCTTTCCTCGATATTCCCAAACTTATCGCCGATGTGTTGGCGGAAATGAATATCGTGGCGGTGCGTGAACTGGAAGACGTGCTAGAAGCGGATGCTCAGGCGCGAGCGGCAGCACAGCAATGGATAACATGCCGATGAACTCGGATAAATTCAAATACAAGCCACAGAGAACACAGAGAACACAGAGTTCACAGAGCGTGTTGCGGCGCAGATTCTTCTCTGTGAACTCTGTGTTCTCTGTGGCTCAATCAGGGTTTTTGAGATGATGACTATTCTGGCATTTGTTGCCGCAATCGCGCTATTGGTGACCTTTCACGAGTTTGGTCACTATTGGGTGGCGCGCCGCTGCGGTGTAAAAGTGCTGCGCTTTTCTTTGGGCTTTGGCAAAATTATCTACAGTAAACGTTTTGCAAACAGCGACACGGAATGGGTTATTTCTGCGATTCCATTGGGCGGTTACGTAAAGATGCTGGATGAGCGGGAAGGGGAGGTTGCGCCAGCCGAGTTGCATCTGGCATTTAACCGCAAACCCGTGTTGCAACGTATGGCGATTGTGGTGGCGGGACCTGTGGCGAATTTCCTGTTGGCGATTGTGTTGTATTGGGCAATGTTTATTTACGGCGTGCCAGGCTTGAAGCCCGTGTTGGGTGATGTGCCAGTAGGCACGCCCGCTGCGGTTGCGCAAATGCAAGCGGGCGATACTATCCTCAGCATCAATGACGAAAAAATTCCGAGTTGGCAGCAGCTGCACTGGATGTTGCTGGATGCGGCGTTGAAGCAAGGTGACGTGAAAGTTGAAGCACGCACCACTCAACATGACACGCGTGTTTACATGCTGAATATGAGTAGTTTGGAAGCGAGAGATTTGGAGGGGAGCTTTCTGGAGAAGCTCGGTTTAAAGCCTTACCAGCCGATTGTTTTACCCGTGATTGGTAAATTGGTGGAGGTGGGTGTGGCACAACGTGCGGGGCTGAAAGAGGGCGATAAAATTTCGCGTGCCAATGGTGTGCAAATGAAAACGTGGCAAGAGCTGGTGGAGGTGATACGCACGCATCCTAATCAAGCGGTACAACTCGAAATACAGCGCGGTGAAGTCACTTTGCCGATGACGGTTGTGCCGCAAGCCTCGCAAGAATCTGGTAAGACTATCGGCAAAATCGGCGTTGCACCACACGTGAATGAAGCAGAATGGGATGCCATGTTTACGGATGTCCGCTACTCGCCTGTTGAGGCGACAATCGAAGCGGTGCACAAGACTTGGCAGACTTCGGTGGTGAGCTTGAAAATGATGGGCAAGATGGTGATGGGCGAGATTTCCGCAAAAAATATCAGCGGTCCAATCACTATTGCCGATTATGCGGGGCAGTCTGCCGGCATGGGCATTGCGGCGTACTTAGGCTTCTTGGCGTTGATTAGCATCAGCTTGGGCGTGATGAATTTACTGCCTATTCCCTTATTGGATGGCGGTCACTTGTTGTATTATGCCGCCGAGATAATTAAGAGTAGCCCCGTGTCTGAACAGGCTTGGGAAATCGGTCAAAAAATTGGTATCGCCATACTCGGAACACTCATGACTTTTGCAATTTTCAACGACGTAACCCGTTTATTTTCCAGTTAAGAATAATGACATTTAATTTTTGGGCAGGGGTGGTAATGCTGCTAAATATCACGACTGCTTGGGCGATTGAGCCGTTTACGGTTAACGATATTCGCGTGGAAGGCATACAACGCACGGAAGCGGGTACAGTGTTCAGCTACCTGCCGATCAAAGTGGGCGACACGTTAGACAATCCACAAGCCGCTGCCGCGATACACGCTTTGTATGCGACGGGTTTCTTCAGGGACGTGGCGTTGAAAGCGGACGGCAACGTGTTGGTGGTGCAGGTGCAAGAACGCCCGTCCATTGCCAGTATCGAATTTAACGGCACGTCAGATTTCCCCAAAGACCAACTCAAAGAAAGCATGAAGGCCGTGGGCTTGACAGAAGCGCGCATTTTAGATAAGGGCGCGCTGGATAAAGCGACTCAAGAGTTGAAGCGTCAGTACATTGCCAATGGCAAATATGCGGTTTCCGTTTCCACCACCGTTACCGAATTAGAGCGCAATCGCGTGAAAGTGGTATTCAACGTGATTGAAGGAGAGGTGTCGAAAATCAAGCAAATCAATTTGATCGGCACTCAGGCGTACAAAGAAAAAGAGATTCTCAACTTAATGAAATTGAGAACACCAGGCTGGTTTACTTGGTTTAGCAGCAGCGACCAATACTCGAAACAAAAGTTGTCGGCTGATTTGGAAGAGCTGCGATCTTTTTATATGGATCACGGCTATCTGGAATTTAATATCAACTCCACACAGGTGTCGATTACGCCTAACAAAAAAGACATCTACATCACCATCAATTTGATCGAAGGTGCGAAATATACGGTGAGCAAAATCGGCGTATCGGGAGAGACCATTATTCCCAAGGCAGAAATTGAGCAGCTGGTGCAAGTGAAAATAGGTGATACTTTTTCCCGTAAGGAGTTAACCGCTACCAGTGCCTAAATAGGCGAACGTATGGGGTTGGAGGGTTATGCGTTTGCCAATGTGAATGCGATTCCGAGCTTGGATAAAGACAAGCATCAAGTTGCATTTGATTTTGTGGTTGATCCGAGTCAGCGTGTTTATATTCGCCGTATTAACATTTCGGGCAATAGCAAAACCCGTGATGAAGTGATACGCCGCGAATTTCGCCAAATGGAAGGTGGCTGGTTTGATGTGGAAAAAATTAAAAAATCCAAACAGCGCGTCGATAAATTAGATTTCTTTTCCGAAGTGAACATTGAAACCCCCGCCGTGCAGGGTGCGCCCGACCAAATGGATGTTAATTTGTTGGTCAAAGAAAAGTCCACGGGCAGCATCAATGCGGGGGCAGGGTACTCCAGCGGAGAAGGGTTCGTACTCACGGGCGGCGTGACTCAGGCGAATTTGTTTGGCAGCGGCAATTATCTTTCCACGCAAATAAATACGGGCAAAGTTAACCAAGTGTATTCGGTATCGTACACTAACCCTTACTACACCGATAACGGTGTGAGTCGTGGCTTTGATTTATATAAACGTAATACCGATTCGCAAAGTACCTCGGTGAGCCAGTATTCCTCGCATACCTTGGGTGGTGGGGTGCGGTTTGGTGTGCCGATAGGGGAGGACGAATCGATTAGCTACGGTCTCGCTATTGAAAGAACCGAGCTGGGGTTACAAGCGACTCCACCTAATCGGCTAGCTGAGTACGTCAATGTGTTTGGCGCGAAGAACAATAATTTGCTCGGCACAATTGGCTGGGGTAGAGATACACGAGACAGCGCGATTTTTACCACACAAGGTACGGTGCAGCGGGCTTTTGCCGAAATTGCCATGCCGATTTTGGATGCGCGTTACTACAAATTAAATTACCAGCACCAATTGTTTTACCCCATGAGTAGCAGCGTTACGTTAATGCTAAATGCGGAGCTAGGTGTCGCGGGGGGATATGACAGCAAACCGTTGCCCTTCTTTAAGAATTTTTACGCAGGTGGGCCGGGTTCGGTAAGAGGCTTTGATCCGAACACACTGGGTCCACAAGACTCCACGGGGGCGGTGTTGGGCGGTACGCGAAGAGCCGTGGGTGCGGTAGAATTACTTGCGCCATTTCCTGGGACGGGCAAGGATAATTCAGTACGGCTGAGCGGATTTTTAGATGCGGGTGCGGTTTATGGTCCGGGAGACCTGCCCGGAAGTGCTGGTTTGCGCTATTCTACGGGGGCGGCATTAACATGGTTTGCGCCCGTGGGGCCGCTTAAATTTAGTTATGCCATTCCGCTCAACAAGCAGGAAGTGGATAAGATACAAAGATTTCAATTTACCTTGGGATCACTGTTCTAAAGTTTTAGGGAGGCAAAAAATGAAGACGATATTTAAGGGTGTAGCACTTTCTGTTTTGTTGTGTTCTGGCATGGTTGCAGTAGCGGCAGATTTCAAAGTCGGCGTGGTGGATACCGAGCGAATTTTGCGTGAATCTGCGCCTGCGGTGAATGCGGAGAAGCGCATCACTAAAGAATTTTCCGGGCGCGATTTGGATATTAAAGCACTGATGAAGCAAGCCAAGGATTTGCAGTCCTTGCTTGAAAAAGAAGGCGTAACGCTGTCCGATGCCGATCAGCGCAATAAAGAACGTGAACTGACCACGATGAATGCGGACGCGCAACGTTTGCAGCGCGAGTTCCGCGAAGATTTGAATCTGCGTAAAAATGAGGAGCTCGCAATCGTGTTGGAACGCGCTAATAAAACCATACAGGCGATTGCCGAGACCGAAAAATTCGATTTGATTTTGCAGGAAGCCGTGTACCGCAACCCTAAAATCGACATTACCGACAAAGTGATTCAACACTTGGCGGATGATAAAGCGGGCAAATAAGCAGGTATCCGCATGACCGTTTCATACACCTTATCTGAAATTGCTGCGCAGTTGGGTGGTCGCATTTTGGGCAACGCAGCGGTGCGCATCGCTCAAGTTACCACGCTAGAAAAAGCGCAAGCGAACCAAATCAGTTTCCTCACCAACAGCAAATACCGCGCACAGCTTGCCAGCACAAAAGCGGGCGCGGTGATATTGGGTGAGGCGGATGCCGATGCGACCGAGCTGCCGCGCATCATCTCGAATAATCCTTACGCCTATTTTGCCAAAGTGTCGGCTTTGCTCAACCCATTGCCGCAAGTGATTGCAGGTGTGCATCCCTCGGCAACGGTGAGTGACTCCGCCACGATAGATAAAACCGCTTGTATAGAAGCGGCGGCAGTTATCGGTGCGGGCGCGACAATAGGCGCGCACAGCGTGATTGGTGCGGGCTGTTATGTCGGCGATAACACAGTGATTGGTAGTCATGTGCGCCTGTATCCACGCGTGGTGATTTATCACGATTGTGTGATTGGCAACAACTTGATTGCGCATTCCGGCGTGGTTATCGGCGGCGATGGTTTTGGCATTGCGATGGATGAGGGTCGCTGGATCAAGATTCCGCAAATCGGCCGCGTGGTGATAGGTAATGATGTGGAGATTGGTGCGAACACCACAATTGATCGTGGCGCATTGGATGACACGGTGATTGAAGACGGCGTAAAGTTGGACAACCAAATTCAGATTGCACATAACGTTCGCATTGGTGCGCATACCGCAATCGCTGGCTGTGTGGGCATTGCAGGCAGCACCACGATAGGCAAGTATTGCTTGATTGGTGGCAGCGCGGGTATCTTGGGTCATTTGCAAATCGCCGATCGGGTTGAAATTTCCGCGTTCTCGTTGATCGGTAAATCAATACGTGAAGCGGGTTCTTACACCGCGATTTTCCCATTTTCAAAAACCGAAGAGTGGCGTGCCAACGCGGTGCATTTGCGTCACTTAGAAGCGTTAGTTAAACGCGTTAAAACATTAGAGAAGAAGATAGGAAAAGACGCATGAGTATCCAAATGAACATCCACGAAATTCTTGAATGCCTGCCGCATCGCTACCCGTTTTTGTTGGTGGATAGAGTGCTGTCACTTGATCCTGGCAAAGAAATCGTCGCGCTAAAAAACGTCACCATCAATGAGCCATTTTTCCCCGGACATTATCCGCATCATCCCGTGATGCCGGGCGTGTTGATTATTGAGGCGATGGCGCAAGTGGCCGCGCTGCTATCGTTTAACTCGATGGAGTCTAAGCCTGACGAGAAATCGGTCTATTACTTTGCAGGCATTGATGGTGCGCGTTTCAAACGCCCTGTCACAGCAGGCGATCAACTGATAATCAAAGTGTCGCTAACACGCAGTATGCGAGGCGTGTTCAAGTTCAAAGCAGCAGCCGAAGTGGATGGGCAATTAGCCGCAGAAGCAGAGCTGATGTGTACGGTTAAAACGGTGGCGTAATGCGGCATCCAACTGCAATCATTCATCCCAATGCCAAGCTCGCCGACGATGTCGAGGTCGGCGCGTATTCCATCATCGGCGAGCATGTCGAAATCGGTGCGGGTACGGTCATCGGTCCGCATGTGGTCATCAACGGGCATACCCGTATCGGACAGCACAATCGCATTTTTCAGTTCTGTTCGCTGGGTGAAATCCCACAAGATAAAAAATATGCGAATGAACCCACGCGCTTGGAAATTGGCGACCACAACACCATACGTGAGTTCTGCACTTTTAATCTGGGTACGGCTCAGGATGTCGGCGTGACGCGTGTTGGCAATCACAATTGGATTATGGCGTATGTGCATTTGGCGCACGATTGCCAAGTGGGCAACCACACCATTTTTGCCAATAATGCGCAATTGGCAGGTCACGTGGAGGTCAATGATTACGCCATTCTGGGCGGCTTTACGGTGGTGCATCAGTTCGTCAAAATCGGCGCGCACATTATCACGGGAATGGGGTCGATTTTATTTCAGGATGTGCCGACTTACATGTTGGTTGCAGGCAATCCTTGTGCGCCGCATGGCATCAATTCAGAAGGATTGAAGCGGCGCGGATTTTCCAGTGCATCGATCATGGCGATTAAACGCGCGTACAAAACGCTGTATAAATCAGGGTTAAGTTTTGAAGCCGCTAAGCTCGCCATTCAATCAGAAGTTAGTGATCATGTTGAGTTACAACCGCTAGTTGATTTCCTCGCTAGTTCTAATCGCGGCATCGTCCGTTAGAGTACCCAAAACATGTCGCAAAAAAAAATCGTAATCGGTATTGTCGCGGGCGAAGCATCGGGTGATTTGCTCGGCAGTCACTTGATGTTGGCATTAAAAGCAATCCAACCCGACATCGAATTCATTGGTATCGGCGGTGCGAAGATGCAATCGGCGGGCATGAACAGCTTGTTCCCGATGGAGAAATTGGCGGTGCGCGGCTATGTTGAAGTGTTGCGCCATTATCTGGAAATTATCGGTATACGCCGCAAGCTGCGCAGCCATTTTCTGGCGAACCGTCCGAATATTTTCATCGGCATTGATGCGCCCGATTTCAACTTGGATTTGGAGCTCGCGCTGAAGCAGCAAGGCATTATCACCATCCATTATGTAAGCCCGTCGATATGGGCATGGCGCGGTGAGCGCATCCATAAAATCAAGCGTGCCGTTTCAAAAGTACTGGCACTGTTCCCGCACGAATCCAAGCTGTATGAAGATGCGGGCGTGCCTGTCGAATATGTAGGTCATCCGCTGGCGGACATGCTGCCTGATTTCCCCAAACGGGATGAGATGCGCGAGACGATGCGCATTCCATTGCAAGCTAAAGTGTTTGCATTGTTGCCCGGTAGTCGCCAAAGCGAAGTGACTCAACTTGCACATGTCTATATCGAAACCGCAAAGCTGATACTAAAGAAAATCCCCGATGCGCGATTTTTAATGCCGTTGATTAGCCGTGAAACGCGTGCGATTGTTGAGCAAGCACTGTATGATTGTGATGCTCAAGAATTGCCGATTACCTTGCTGTTTGGCCATGCGCAAGATGCCATGATTGTAGCCGATGCGGTGTTGGTTGCGTCTGGTACGGCGACGTTGGAAGCGGCACTACTTAAGCGTCCCATGGTGATTACCTATCGTATGCCGAAGTTAACTTGGCGATTGATGAAGCGCAAAAGTTATCAGCCCTATTTTGGTTTGCCGAACATATTGTGCGAACGTTTTGTGGTGCCAGAGTTGATGCAAGACGATGCGACACCTGAAAATATTTCGCAAGCATTGTTGAATTTGATGAATGACAAAACTGCCGTTGCGCAACTTGAAGAGACTTTCTTGGCACTGCATCAAACCTTGCGGCAAAACACGGCACAAAAAGCCGCAGCGGCTATCTTGCCTTACCTACCGAATGCCTAATTTGGTACTCATCTGCGGCGTAGATGAAGCCGGGCGTGGTCCACTTGCGGGGCCGGTCAGTGCGGCAGCGGTGATACTCGATGATGCGAATCCAATTGAAGGTTTAGCCGACTCCAAAAAACTCTCCGAAAAACAGCGCGATAAACTTGCCTCGATCATTCGTGAACGTGCGTTGGCATGGGCAGTCGCTTACGCTGAAGTCGAAGAAATTGACCAACTCAACATCCTGCAAGCCACATTGTTAGCGATGAAGCGCGCTGTGCTGTCACTCAACATCCAGCCACAGCAAGTATTGGTCGATGGTCTATACTGCCCACAAACAGGCATTCCCAGCCAAGCGATAGTCAAAGGCGATAGTAAAGTCGCCGCTATTTCTGCCGCTTCTATCTTGGCAAAAACGGCGCGTGACGCACTGATGTTGGAGTTGCATAATCAATATCCATATTACGGTTTTGCCGATCACAAAGGTTATCCCACAGCGGCACATCTCGCCGCACTGCGCGAGCATGGTGTTTCAGCGGTGCATCGCAAAAGCTTTAAGCCGGTGCGTGAATTGTTGCGCTGAGTATTTAACGAGGCTTTGCTATAATCGGGACTCAATGCAGAGCAGTAAGATTTTTAGTTGTACTAGATTTTTTAACTTCATTTAACTTGTTAGGAATAGAACCATGAGCGATCAAATCACCATTACACTTTACAAAGAACGCCTTAACGCGGATTCATCTGATATTGATGCCGCTTTGGCATTGGGCAATTATTACTATGACGAGGGCAACGCTGCTCAAGCGATTGTGTATTACCGCATCGCGTTGGACATCAATCCAGACTTGCCTGGCGTGCGTACCGATTTGGGTGCGATGTATTGGCGCAATGAGAATCTTAGCCAAGCCGAACAAGCTTTCCGTGACGTGATTGCAAAAGATTCGAGCTTCGGGCAAGCCTATATCAATCTAGGTTTCCTCATCCAGAATGCTAAAGGTGATTTGGTTGGTGCGCGTGCCGTTTGGCAGAAAATGTTGGACCTTAATCCCGAGCATGAAATGGCAAGTAAAGCGCGTGAATTGTTGAAGCAAACGGGTGCAACAATTAACTAAACTTCATAAAGTTCAGTTGTAAATAAAAACGAATCAATTAGGATGGCGCACGAATGAAGTCATTTGTTTTGAAATGCCAAAATTAAAGGTTTTGTTTGCAACTTCAGAAATCGCGCCACTGATTAAAACAGGTGGTCTGGCAGACGTGAGTGCCGCTCTGCCCGTTGCATTGCGCGCAATTGGCATAGATGTGCAGGTGCTGTTGCCAGGTTACACACAAGTGTTCAATCAACTTGGGGAGTATGAGGTACTCGCTACGTTTGGTGCACTAACAGGCTTTCCGATTGCACGATTATTGTCCACGAAAATGGCTAATGGTCTGCCTTTATTGGTTCTGGATTGTCCTGATTTATTTCGGCGCGAGGGTGGTCCGTATCAAAATACGAGCGGGCAAGATTGGGCTGACAACGCGCTACGCTTTGGCTTGTTGTCTAAAGTGGCGGCAGTGTTGGGCAGCGGCGAATCACCACTGGAGTGGCATCCCGATTTAATCCATTGCAACGATTGGCAAACGGGGCTTGCGCCAGCTTATTTACACTTCTTACAGGGTGCTGTACCTAGTGTGGTGACGATACATAATCTTGCCTTTCAGGGAAATTTTCCGCCAACAACCGTCGCTGAGTTGCAGTTACCCCCCGAATGTTTTTCTATGCAGGGTGTGGAGTTTTACGGCAACCTATCTTTCCTAAAAGCAGGCTTGGTTTACGCTAATCACATCACCACGGTCAGCCCAACTTACGCCAAAGAAATTCAACAGGCGGAATTAGGTTTCGGGTTGCAAGGCTTACTCACTGAGCGTAATGATAGCCTCACGGGCATACTCAATGGCATAGACACCGATGAATGGAATCCTGCTGCGGATAAGTTTTTGAAGCGATCATATGACGCTCAAAATTTGTCTCATAAGTCTGAAAATAAAGGTTTGTTGCAATACCGAATGCGCTTGAGAGTTGACTCCTCCGTGCCGCTACTCGGTGTAGTGAGCCGCTTTACGCAGCAGAAGGGATTGGACGTATTGCTGGAGATTGCACCGCGATTGGTTGAATTGCCTGTGCAGTTAGTCATGCTCGGTAGTGGTGATGTAGCGATGCAGAATGCCGCATTGGAATTGTCCAAACGCTACGCCGGGAAAATTGCCGCGCATATTGGTTTCAGCGAGTCACTTTCACATCTAATCGAAGCGGGTTCGGATATATTCGTCATGCCATCACGTTTTGAACCCTGTGGGCTGAACCAGTTTTATAGCCAACGCTACGGCACACCACCTATTGTCCACGAGACGGGTGGATTAGCAGATTCTGTAGTGGATTGCACCGAGGAAATGCTTAATGCTGGCTCAGCAAGCGGCTTTTCGTTTAATGCTATGACCGCAGAAAATTTATTTGCCACGATACAACGCGCGGTGAATCTTTATCATCAGCCTAGCCAGTGGCAAGCTTTGCAGAAAAATTGTATGACGAAAAATTTCAGTTGGGAAGTGAGTGCAGAGGCTTATCAAGCGGTGTATAGGAAAATCTTGGCTCAATAAACTCAGCACCAGCATCGTGTTAGACCTGCCAAGCCCCATCCCAATAAACAACCTCATCACCCAAGCTAACCGATTCCGTAACTGCAAACACATCGACATGATGCCGCGCAGTAGCCCGTCTAATCAGCTCTTTGCTGTACACTCCATGTTTCGCGCCAAGCGATAAATGGATACCGCACATGCGTTCATACGTGCCAATGTCGCTGACAATTTTGTTCTGGGTGAACGCGCGGTTCAAGCCGAAGCCGAGTTCGCGCAGCCAGACTTCGCCTTCGTCGGCGCGGATATTGGCAAGCACGAGCTCAAATTCCGACGTGGAATTGAGCGTATCGACAACCTTGCCTTTGCTGATGACTAAAGTAATAGGCTGGGTGGGTTTGTTAGTGGAAAACGAGGTATCGCCAAAGGCAAAAATGCGCACCCGTCCGTTCACGGCTTCCAAGTCTTGCGCTTCGGTAAACACTTCACCGATGGGGAATTGCCCGCCGACGTTGTTCATCTCGCTGTAGTCGCCGACGTTGAGCTTGGCGGGTTCAAAGGGTGAGCCAAATGCCAGTTGTTCGCCGCCGCTATCAATC
Organism: Gallionella sp.; assembly: GCA_040079595.1. Taxonomy (GTDB): domain Bacteria; phylum Pseudomonadota; class Gammaproteobacteria; order Burkholderiales; family Gallionellaceae; genus Gallionella. Next base: position 8,770 of record JBEBKA010000004.1, on the reverse strand, counting down.
ACGCCATGAACCGCGCTATCAATACGCTGCTTCAAAGCGTTGCCCACGCCGCGAAAATACGCGGGGTCATAAGCCAGAGACTCAATGTAATAGTCGGCTTGTTTATCTGGCATACGCCCTAGGTGCGGGTGTTCGATTACCTTGAAACCGCGTTTGAACAATTCGACGCGAATGCGAAATGCTTCCAAGCGAAAGTTGGTGGATTGAATCAGCACCACTAAATCGGCAGCAACTAACTTGGCAAATTCGGTAAAAATCGCTTCGGGAGTAACCGCGTCAAAATCAATAAATACGGCGGTCGGCAGGCAGCGGCGATAGGCGGCGGTGAGCGTGACCGCAAGGTCGGAACGGGTATCAAACACAACCAAAGCAGACCGCGCTTCATCGTGCTGTATCGCCAATGCCAGAATGTCGCGCAGATGTTTTTCCGCAGTCGCTATCGCATCAGGCAGCATGAAGTTCAGGAACGCTGCTGGTAATGTCGAATCAATCCGCTGGTTGAAGCATCGTGCGGTGAGGCTGTGGGCGTGTTGTTGAGCAGTTCGGGCAAAATTTTACCTGCCAGTTGTTTGCCCAATTCCACACCCCATTGGTCGAATGGATTGATGTTCCACACCACGCTTTGCACGAATACTTTGTGTTCGTACAGCGCAATCAACATGCCTAAGGTGCGCGCATCGAGTTGTTCAAAGAGTAGGGTGTTGGTCGGTTTATTGCCCGCAAAAACTTTATGCGGCAGCAACGCTTCCAGTGCCGCACCTTGCAGACCTTGGGCAACTAATTCAGCGCGCGCTTCGGATGAAGTTTTGCCTACCATCAATGCTTCGGTTTGCGCAAAACAATTGGCGAGCAAAATTGCGTGATGATCGCCCAACGAGTTTTGACTGCGTAACGGAGCGAGGAAATCTGCGGGTATCAGGCGCGTACCTTGGTGAATGAGTTGGTAAAACGCATGCTGCCCATTCGTGCCAGGCTCGCCCCAGACGGTCATGCCCGTATCGTAGTCCACCACATTGCCTTCACGATCTACACCTTTGCCATTGCTCTCCATATCCAGCTGTTGCAGATAGGCCGGAAAGCGGTGCAAATATTGGCTATAAGGGAACACCGCGTTGGATCCCACACCAAAATAATTGCCATACCATATCCCCAGCAAGCCCATCAGCACGGGCATGTTTTTTTCAAGCGGCGCGGTGCGGAAATGTTTATCCATCTCGTGCGCACCACCCAGCAATTCCTCGAATTTATCCATGCCGACATACAGCGCAATGGGCAAACCAATTGCCGACCACAGCGAGTAACGACCACCGACCCAGTCCCAAAACTCGAATACATTGTCTGGGTTGATGCCGAACTTTGAAGTCGCTTCAAGATTGGTAGAGATCGCCGCAAAGTGTTTTTCAACAGATGCTTCATCCCCCAACTTTTCCACTAGCCAAGCACGCGCAGAACGTGCATTGGTGAGGGTTTCCTGCGTGGTGAAGGTTTTTGAACTGACGATGAATAAGGTGGTTTCCGCGTTTAACTTCTTGAGTGTTTCCAGCAGATGCGCGCTGTCGATGTTGGAAACAAAATGCACCTTCAGGTCAGCTTTGCCGAAGGGCTTGAGTGCTTCACATACCATCAATGGCCCTAGGTCTGAGCCGCCGATGCCGATGTTCACAACGTCACGGATGACTTTGCCAGTGTGACCAATATGTTGACCACCGCGCACTGCATCAGAAAATTTTCGCATCAACTTCAATACACGCCGTATATCGGGCATTACATCCGTGCCATCGACTAATACAGGCTGTTCAGAACGGTTGCGTAATGCGGTGTGCAGTGCGGCACGCTGCTCGGTCGAGTTGATTTTGTCACCGCTAAACATCTGTTCGACATGGCTAGGTAATCCAGCCTGTTCAGCCAGTGTTAGCAACAGTTTGATCGTTTCATCATTGATGCGGTTTTTTGAATAGTCGAAAAGCAACCCATTCAATTTCAGCGATAATTTTTCAAAACGTGTCGGATCGTCTTGAAACATCTGACGCATCTGCTGTGACTTGATGACGGTGTAATGTGAGCTAAGGGCTTGCCAAGCCGAGGACTGGGTGAGTTTCGACATCGTTATCTCAAATCAATTATTAAAACGGGTTTGCAAAAATTTACTAAGCCAACTTCGAACACTGCAAAAAATATATCGTCGCTTCGTCATTATAGCCAGCATAGCGGCAAAGCGTGTATCTCATGTTCTTAGCGATACCTCAAAATGAAGGGGAAGATACTTTTTGTTTTCCGTATTTATGAGTGGGCAGGTTAAAATGCCCGCTTAGTCAAAGGTCAACCTGCCGATTTCCCAAAATGCAAAATTTTTCTAACTCAGACGCACAGATTGACGAGATCAAATTACCTCCAAACTCGGTAGAAGCGGAGCAATCAGTATTGGGTGGGCTGTTGCTCGAATCGAGTGCGTTAGACAAAATTGCCGACTTGATTAACGAGAGTGATTTTTACCGCAAAGAGCATCGTTTAATCTATCAACAAATCGTGCGTCTGAGTGAGTTGGCAAAACCGATTGATGTCATCACGGTGGCTGAGGCATTGGAGATTGCAGGGAAATTAGGGGATGTGGGCGGCTTGCCGTATTTGGGTGGATTGGCGCAGAATGTACCGTCTGCTGCCAATGTGCGACGCTATGGCGAGATTGTGCGCGAGCGTTCTATCATGCGAAAACTAGTGGAAGTGGGTAGCGATATTTCCAGTAGTGCTTACAACCCAACGGGGCGCGATGCCGCACAACTGCTCGATGAAGCCGAGAAAAAAGTATTTGAGATCGCCGAAGCAGGTTCGCGAGGCAAGCAAGGATTTATGTCGATGCCACCGCTGTTAACTCAGGTGGTCGAGCGTATCGAGACATTGTACGGGCGCGATAACAGCAGCGATGTAACCGGCACGGCGACGGGGTTTACCGATTTGGATCGCATGACTTCTGGTTTGCAGCCTGGCGATTTGATCATTGTCGCGGGTCGTCCCAGTATGGGTAAAACGGCGTTCTCCATCAACATCGCCGAAAATGTCGCATTGGACAGCAAATTGCCCGTAGCAATTTTCAGTATGGAAATGGGAGGCTCGCAGCTGGTGATGCGTATGTTGGGTTCGGTGGGCAAGCTCAATCAACATGATTTGCGCACGGGTAAATTGCAGGATGACGATTGGGGCCGTTTAACCCACGCACTGGGCAAGCTGAATGACGCGCCTATCTTTATCGACGAAAGTGCGGCACTGTCTGCCTTGGAGCTGCGCGCGCGCTCACGCCGCCTGCATCGGACGCATGGTGGATTGGGCTTAATTGTTATCGATTACATTCAGTTGATGAGTTCCAACGTAGGCAAGGCGAGTGAAAATCGCGCGACCGAAATTTCAGAAATATCTCGTTCGCTAAAAGCATTGGCAAAGGAGTTACATGTACCCGTCATTGCGTTATCGCAATTGAACCGCAGCTTGGAACAACGCCCCAATAAACGCCCCGTAATGTCCGATTTGCGTGAGTCCGGCGCGATTGAACAAGATGCCGATTTAATTTTGTTTATTTACCGCGATGAGGTCTATAACAACGACTCCCCCGACAAAGGCAAAGCCGAAATCATTATAGGTAAGCAGCGTAATGGACCTATTGGAATGGTGTCACTTGCATTTCGAGGTGAATATACCCGCTTCGATAATTTGGCTTCGGGTGGATATTGAGTTCGTCATGCTGATTGCTGCCTGCCTTATTGCAACCCGTTTAAACCCATAACCAGGTGGAAAGCTATCACTAACAAATATGCGAACACACAAGCTAACTCAACCCAATGTAATCTTGAGCGTGGATGCTCTTCCTGACGTTGGCATAGATGCCGCTGTGCTAAAGAAGCTTGAAGAGATGGGGAAGGCTTTAGAGCAGAAACGAGCGGGACAGATGTTCAAGCCACGAGATTCTTGTGGGCTGATGGCATACCCGAAAATCCGGGTGTCTATGCTATTTGGGACATCATCAAGAAGAACCTTGCCTATATCGGTGAGACCTCTTCGCTTAAATCTCGCATGTGAGATATCGGAAAAACAAAAAATCACACATTTAGACGCAAGGTTGCGAAAGAATTGGGGATGCCTGCAAACGACGAGGCTGCTCTGAGTGCAGCAATGGCGGAATGCTACGTAGTTTCGTTTATTGAGGTTCAGTTTGGGCGAGCTGAACTTGAAGAATTCCTCATTCTTCGCTGGAAGCCAGAACTTAACAAAAAATCCACAAAGCGTTCGCCATGGAGTAAGCATTACGAATCTGAATGTTCAGCAGTTCCAAAATTTCCTGAATCAAACGCTGAGGCTGAGTAGGTGAATTTCGTAGCGTTGATAATTTGGCATCAGGTGGATACTGAGAATCGCGTAATTATGTTTGAAGTCGATACACTTTCGGATACAATGCGCGTTGTTTTAGGCGCGTAGCTCAGCTGGTTAGAGCACTTGGTCGACATCCAAGGGGTCGATGGTTCGAGTCCATTCGTGCCTACCAAATTAGTCAATGGGTTAGATCAGAAACGGTCTAGCCCATTTTTCTTTTGATGGTGACTTTTGGGTGACTTTTACCATCAAGCTGCTCCCTACGGATCATTGCAAGGCTACGATTGATCCGACTGCCTTCATTATTGATGCGGTTTAATGCCTCCACCAGTTCATCAATCTGTACCACCGAATAATGAGCTGTCATACCTTGTCGGGCATGCCACAAAATGTCTGCAATCGTCTCTTCTCTAACTCCAGCCTCACGTAGTCGCATTCCCACCGTATGGCGCAGATCGTGAATATGCAGATCGGGAATTCCTGCAATCCTTCGCGTTCTTTGCCATGCGGTGTTATTCATAGTCTCGACACGATGACCCCGAAAGGGAAACACAAACTCGGGATGTTTTCCGCGCTGTGCTTCGATGATGCTTTGAGCCACCGTATTGCAGACCAGAACGCGACCACGTTTCCGACCCTTGACGTTCTCCCTTGGAATATCAAACACTGATACACCAAGTTCAGGAATGGCGATTTCCCATTCCCATTTCAGACCACACACCACCTCATCCCTTGCACCCGTGTTCAAATCGAACAGGACCATCTTTGCGAGATGATCCGGCAGTAACGGCATGATGCGCCGTTGTTCTGTCCAGGTGATGGGACGAGGTTCGCGCTGAAAGCCTATGAGCGGCAGGACGGAGATGAGGGGAGGTGTTTCTAACCACGTTATCCCATCCTCATCACGCCAACTGCGTGCAGCAAGGTTAAGAATCCTTCTAACCAGCTCCAGCCCCAAGTTAATGGTTTTATTCGCCAGCTTTCGAGCTTTCCGATCCTTCACATAAGATGCCAGCGTTCCATCGTGTATCCGATCGAGCGTCAACTTACCTATAAAGGGCATCAACCTTTCCAGCAGATAGATGTCGAGATTGATCGACACTTTTTCCTGATGGTCGAGCAGATATTTTGCGGCAGCTTCATCAAACGTCCGTTTGGGACGAATCCCGAACAGGTGCAATTGTCGAAGTTGTTCCAGTTGATAAATCAACCAGCTTTCGGCTTCTTTAAACGACTTGAAACGGTTGCGAAGTCGAGTGCCTTTGTATATCCGGTCGACACACCAGAAGTTCTGCTTGTCCTGGTTGATGCCAGTTTGAGCTTGGCCCATGTGATACCTCCTTTCTCCATAGGCCGCTCGTTCCCATGGATATGCTCTTCTAAAACGCGGTCGAGGTCAAATCGGTCGAAGATCAGCGATGTGCCGATGCGGATACCAGCAAGAAGCGGACGAAAATGTTTATCGAATGCGCGACGCTTGATTCCGAGGTAATACGCCGCCTCTTGGCAGTTATAGCCGCGCTTGTCCATCATTAACCGCCCTTCGAGGCCTTGCGATAAGCTGCTGTGGCTCTTTCCAAGGCTAAGAACTTTTCTTCTTCCTCGGAGATATTCAATATCGTGTTGAATTCCTTCGCACGCAGACGGACTTTTTCAAGGAGAAAGTCTTCCGCAGACAAGCCCATAAATTGCCCGCTGGTTTGCAGATGGCTGTATAGGTCAAACAAATAACGATCAAGGCCGAGGCTATAGTCCGTGATGCCATGCCTTGCCATGTACGAAGCAATCGAACTTGCTCCCAATGAAAATATCCGCTTGTCCTCGGGCAATCGGGTGGCATTGAATGACCTTGAAAGAGGGCCTCCGTCGGTTTCCCAATCAACGGAGGATAGGTATCCCCACAAAGGATGGATGGGCCAGCGTGAGCGTGTCTGGTCGTCTGGGTTGGGTAAGGTCAGGCGCAGCCATTCCGTTGAAGCATAGCTCCATAAGCCGTTTAGATTAGCCATCACACTATCGAGGCTGACAAGGCCATGCTGTGCCATTGCTTCGCGCCTGAATTGAAACTCAACCCGCCAGATGGGATCGCCAGCCTGCCATCCTGATGCCAGCCATAACGGGAGAAGATCATCGCGACCACTTTCAATAATCTCCAGCAGCTTGTTATACAAACGGCAGGCGATGACGCCACCCAAGCCGACTGTCCAGCCTGTGAACTGCTCGTTAACAGCGTAAGCGGCAATATTTTTGCCGCGTGTTACCCATGCCTCACGTCCCCATGATTCCATATTCTCATTTGAGACAAAATCAGCACACAGATCGAGGCGGCTGACATGCGCCGAATCCGTTAGCGTGCCAAGTTCATTCAGGATGCTGCGTAGATGCTCTTCTGCTTCCTTGGGGGTGACGCTGGACAGATAGCGGGAGGATAGCTTCACGTAGGCCATAGGCAACTGCTTGGATGCTCTGGATAGCTGAATGCGAAATGCACCATCTTCCAGCACATAGGGGAACACCGACGAGCCTTTATCCTTAACCTCGAAGATATGCCCCGCGATGGTGTATTGCGCAAGAGCTTGCTGATCTGCCTCAGAATGCTGTGCGAGTTGCTTGAGCTTGGTTAAACGCTCCTGCACCTCTGGAAAAATATCTCCCTGATAGGAGAGGTACAGACTATCAACCCCAAATCTTAAGAGCTTGAAGTAATCATTATTGCTGTTATAGGGTTCTCTGTTAGTAGGCGACGAACCCTTTCCATCCTCACCGAGCTCTTGCCCGACCGGCACACGCTGCGCGTGTACACGGTCGTGCTCTCGCACGGCTGCGGTGACTTGAGGCGGTGATGTGCTATCAGAACCAACTAAAGCATTAGCTGATGGTTTTTGCTGCATGATAAATCTCCTGGACCATTGGCGGACATGCAAATGCTTTCCGCAACGGTTGGGGATTTAATACTTCGACAGGCAAACAAGCTTCCACCCAAAAAACGAACTTTTAGGTGGTTGAGCTTTTCTTCATGTAAGTGTCAGCGAATTTGCGTAAGGCTTTGGTATTGCCGCCACCTTTGGCATTGCTGGCATATAGGCCTAATTCCTGAACGAATAACTGTTGGAGTTGGAAATCGTTTAGACGGGTTGCGCCCGCTTCATGCAGCACTTCAAACACGAGGCGCATCTTCTGGAAGTTGGCTTGCTCACGTTTTGCCATTTTGCCGCTTATGGCTGCCTTGAGCTTGGCAAAGAAGCTGTTGTCCTGCAATAACGCCGCCTTGCTGATTCTAAAGCTCACAGATATGCAGCCAATGATAGTCGGATCAATACGGACAGCATCGAATAAAGCCTTGTCATCGCCATCGCGAATACGCTCAATTAACTCATTCAGAAAACAGCCGTGATAGAGTACGCAACTCAGGGAATAGTGCATTGATAAACCAAGACCATAAATGCCGGCAATATTCGGGAGCAGATTTTCAGAATGTTCATCACTGAGTTCTGTATTGTCGAAATGCTGGCCAATTTGACTGTGTACGCCAGGTAGGGCTCCTATCTGTCCTGGTGTATTCGCAACTTGCTTATACCAGTCTGACACCAGCTCAACGCTGATGAGTCCGTTATAGCCCTGAACTATTGCGGAAATGGCATGGATCATGTGCTGCCTGAAGGGAAGTTCGTACAAGTAGCACCATGAGAATGGTTCGGTGTCGTCGTTTAATAACTTGTCTTTGACCTCGATGAACATTTGATGGGCTTCATCGGCTTCGGCTGAGAATTTAGGCCAGAACTCAAGGAAGAGGCGCAGGTTTTCGGAGGTGATATCTTGCGCGTAGTGATTCTCTGCCATGCCGACTTCCAAGAGGTGGTTGAATGGGGAGCATACTACCTAAGAAAGAGCGATTCTGCGGCAGCTAACGACCCCATTCCGGTCAGTCGAGATTTCTAAAAGCAGACCGTCAGCGTTAAATTGAGGGGCAGGCTGCTTCTGGCCTGTCCCTCTCGAATGTTAGGTTGGGCACCAGCACTTATGGTTGAAACTTGTAGGTCTTAACTTCTACAGTCGACACATGCGTCACAAGTGACTGCCCGTTTCCATGATTGGTTGAGTACCAGCTCTGAGCATGCGCCTTAAATAGCGTTGTTGCTTCCGTGTCAGGATGACCGTACTGATTGCTTACACCCGCGCTTACGATGACCGTATGCGGCTGAATTAGCTTAATGGCCTCAGCGGAAATTCCATTTTTAGAGCCGTGATGCGGAGCATCTAATACGTGCGAACCTATGTGTCTGCCGAAATAGCGCACAATTGAACTCCAACGATCATTTTCAGTATCTCCAGTAATTAGGGAAGCACTGATTTAATCTGTTTTCTGTCCGGCCCTTTGACTGCGGTCACACGCAGGCGCACGAAACGGGTC
>JBEBKA010000003.1:0-66838 GCA_040079595.1 Gallionella sp. | reverse complement strand
CTCCCACCCTCCCCTTGTCAGGAGAGGAGCGATGCAGAAAAATCAACTTTAATCAAACACCACGTCTATCGCATGATCCAAGGTATCGCGAATATCCGCATCATCGGTAATCGGACGCACCATCGCCATACGGCATGCGGCTTTAGCCTCGACACCACCTTTAATCAAAGTAGCTGCGTACACTAACAATCGTGTTGAAATACCTTCGTCCAAGCCATGTCCTTTAAGATTGCGCGCCGCTTGCCCAATCTTCACCAACTGCGTTGCCAGCCCAAACTCGATGCCTGCCTCCTTGCTCAAAATTCCAGCCTCAACCGCAGCAGTTGGGTAATCAAAATCAAACGCGGTGAAACGTTGCTTGGTCGATTGCTTCAAGTCCTTCATCAAACTCTGGTAGCCGGGGTTGTAGGAAATCACCAACTGAAAATCGGGATGTGCGTTAATCAACTCGCCCTTTTTGTCCAACGGCAACGTGCGGCGGTGATCGGTCAGCGGATGGATCACCACGGTCGTGTCTTGACGCGCTTCAACGATTTCATCCAAATAGCAAATCGCGCCGATACGCGCTGCAACGGTCAACGGACCATCCAACCAGCGCGTGCCATTCGCATCAAGCAAATAACGCCCGACCAAATCCGACGCGGTCATATCTTCATTACATGCCACAGTAATGAGCGGCTTGTTTAATTTCCACGCCATATACTCAATGAAGCGCGATTTGCCACAGCCCGTTGGGCCTTTCACCATCACAGGCAAACGTGCGGCGTAAGCGGCTTCGTACAGCTTCACCTCGTCAGCTTGCGCTTGATAAAACGGCTCTTGAGTTACTTTGTATTGTTCTTTGTTGTCCATTGCAAACTCCTTCGTTCGGCTAATTTATGCGCAAATTGCACAGGCTTAAGCTTCGGGAAAAAAACGCCCCCAGCTGGTGGGGGCGCGTTTTTATTGCTTTGTACTGCTTGAGCTTACTTGTGTACGCCCAATTTTTCGCGCCAGCCTGGGTAGATTTTATCCGCATCGCCAGGGAATGATTCAAACGCACGCGCAAACTCTTTATGCTCTTTCGCGTAAGCAATTGGATCTGCACCCGATTTCCAGCATTCATAAGACTGACGCAGAGAAATCGCGCCCGCCGCTGGAGAATCAATGTGACCGTAAGAACCGCCGCCTGACGTGTTGATGACGTTACCGTGACCCAAGTTTTCAAAGAAGCCTGGCAAACGCAATGCGTTCATGCCGCCAGAAATGATTGATGTCGTTGGTTTCATGCCGTACCATTTTTGGTAGTAGACTGGACCTTGGCACTCATCACGTTCCAACATGTAGCAAATGTCTTTGTCGGAATTTTCGCCTTCCATTTTGCCGTAGCCCATCGTACCCACGTGGATACCTGAAGCTCCTTGCAAACGAGACAGCTTGCCCAACACAAAAGCTGTGTAACCACGCTTGGCGGAAGGTGAGGTAATCATGCCGTGACCTGCGCGGTGATAGTGCAGATATTGGTCAGGGTACTGACGGCGTGCTGTCGTAATCATGCCTGGACCGCCAACGAAACCGTCCACCAAGAACGCCAATTTGTCTGCATCTGGACCAAAAGTTTCCAAGCCAAAATCTGCACGCGCCATCATTTCGTAGTGGTCATCAGCCGTGATATTCATGGAGAAAATTTTTGCCTGGCCCGTTTCATCTTGGGCGCGCTTCATGGAGTCATATACCAACGGCAATACTTTCTTCAAAGGACAGAAAGTTTGGTTGCCTTGTGGCTCGTCATTCTTGATAAAGTCGCCGCCCAACCAGAACTGATAAGCTGCTTTTGCAAATGGTTCAGGACGCAAACCCAATTTAGGTTTGATAATCGTACCAGCGATGTAACCACCATCAACGCGAGGACGACCCAAGATTTCCCACAAATCGGTGATGTCAGTTGCAGGACCGTCGAACAACTGAATAGCGCGTCTTGGCACATAAAAATCGTGAATCTTGGCGTGTTCAATATCGCCCATACCTTGGTTGTTACCAATAATCAGGGTCAACACAGAAACAATCATCATGCGACCATCGGTCACGTTACGATCAAACAGCTCGATTGGATACGCGATACGCATATCTTCGGTTGCTTCGTCGATGTAATACACCAGCGCGTCCACGCCCTTGGTGAATTCGTCTGTGGTGCTGACTTCAACGTTCGTACCTGTGGAAGATTCTGCTGCGAAATGAGCTGCGCATGACAGATAACTACCAAAGCCTGGCTTTGGCTTCATTTTGTAAGCAACCAGAAGGTGCTTGCCGCCTGCAATCAGATCCGCTTCTTTCAAGCTTAGATCCGCATAACGATTCGATTGATCCATTACATGTTCTCCCTAAAAAATTAACGATAAGTTTTTATGTGCTGTGAGACGATTTGATGTGCTACGGAAGTGACTATAGTGAATTCACATCATAAGTGATATTCAATTATTTTTATTAAAATCATAAATTTTATTTATAGTTGTATAATTACCGCGTCACCCATCATTTCATTCCAATTAACCATGCTGCATCTCACCCTAAGGCAACTGCAAGTCTTTGAAAAAGTGGCAAATCACTTAAACTATTCACGAGCAGCCGAAGAACTATACCTGTCGCAGCCCGCCGTGTCGATGCAGATTAAGCAACTTGAGGCAAACATCGGTTTGCCGCTTTTTGAGCAAATGGGAAAGAAAATTTTTCTCACCGAAGCGGGGTTAGAGTTACATCACTACAGCCGCACTATCGCGCAACAGCTAAGTGAAATGGAAGTGGTGTTTAATGAAATGAAGGGATTGAGTCAGGGCAAGCTAACGCTCTCGGTGGTCAATACCGCCAACTATTTCACGCCACAATTGCTCGCCAAATTTTGCCAACGACACCCGCACATCAACGTCATTTTGCATGTCGCCAATCGTGATGCCGTACTCAAACAACTCGCCGACAACAGCACCGATTTAGCCATCATGGGGCAAACGCCAGATGACGCAGACATTAGCGCGGAATCATTTTTGGACAATCCGCTGGTAGTCATCGCTGCACCCAACCATCACCTCGCCAAACTCAAACAAGTAAAATTTTCTCAACTCGCCAGTGAAACTTTCTTGTCGCGCGAACTCGGCTCAGGCACGCGCAGCGCAATGGAACGCGTATTCGCGCAACATAAAATTCAACCCCGCATCAGCATGGAAATGGAAACCAACGAAGCCATTAAACAAGCGGTTCAAGCAGGAATGGGGTTGGGGATTTTATCGCTGCACAGCATTGAACTGGAACTGGAAACCAAGCGGCTTGCCATGCTCAACGTTGAAAATTTCCCGCTGCTACGTCACTGGTTTGTAGCGCATCGCAACAATAAACGTTTATCTATTGCCGCATTGGCATTTAAGGAATTTTTGCTGACCGAGGCAGGAGGGATAATGTTATGTAAGTTAGCTAGCGACACTCAGGGGCTTCAGTTATGATGGCATCTCTCATTTGACCCAATGCATAACAAGCGATTCATGTAACTTCATTTGCGGGAGGAAGACACTTATGATTTTATTACTACTGTATTACGCGGTTGCAATAACCGTACTGGTTTTGCACTTCACAGGTTTTCTGGCGCGGAATAATTTGGAGTGGTTGGTATTGGTGCTTGCTGTCTCAGTTTTTCCTGCGGTTATTTACCTCTAATTTATCGGGTTATTTTTCTAGGTAGCCTCGGCAAACCTGACGCATCACCCGCATCTGCTTGGAAAAATTACTGCAGCCATGACAAATCAACAGATGTAGCTTCAACAAGACTTTTTCGCGTAATGAGATATTTCGATCTAAGGCTTGCGAGAGCAATTCAGATGCTTGTTTGCAATTCAACATCACGCCCCCTTTCTTCCAAACCACTGCAGCTCCAAGCAATCGCGCAACGCTAACCGTGCGCGATACAACAGCACCCAGCAGTTAGTCGTGGAAATTGCCAATTCCTTACAAATTTCTTCGGTACTCATATCCATAAATTCGCGCATCATAAAAGCTTGTGCGCTGTTCAACGGCATACGTTGGTTGCACATTTCAAACACCTCCCAGAACTTCTGGTTCTCAAACGATAGAGAGGGGTTAGCCCAAGTCTGAGGCGGACTGATCCAATGCCCTTGGTTATCAAATGACTCAGCACAGATATTTTCATACGGATCTTGCTCTTCATCGGTATTCGGTAGTTCGCCTTCGCGCTGTTGCTTACGGCGCAAGTCGAGAATTTTGTGTTTGAGGATGCCCGTCAGCCAAGTGCGCAAGGTTGATTGCCCGGAAAATTTATTGCGACTTTCCACCGCCACCAACAGCGTCTCTTGCACCACATCTTCCGCCAAGTGCGGGTCGCGTAATTGCAACATAGCATAACGCACGAGGTAACTGCGCTGTGCTTGCAGATCGTCCATATTGACAGGGTTGGGTTGGCTCATGCGGCGATTATATCGCCCGGCGTATAATTCTTTGTAAGGTTTAACGTACTGCCACGACTAAGCCTGTGACACGCATTTGCTGTCACTTACAACCACCAAGGAGAAACATCATGAATCAAACTGATCTGACTATTCGCACTGCTATCGCCGGTTTGCTGGCACTGGGTTTGGCGACTACGACCACTTCCGCATTTGCTGCCAAAGGTGATATGGAAAAATGCGCGGGTATCGCCAAGGCAGGCTTGAATGATTGCGCTTCAGCAGGCAACTCATGCCAGGGTCACACCACAAAAGATAATGAAAAAGACGCATGGATTTCTGTTCCCAAAGGCACCTGCGCAAAAATCACAGGTGGCACAGTGGTGGCAAAATCCGACAAAGATGATATGAAAAAAATGTAATCAACATGTTTAACAGCCCACCCTTGCAACATAACTCCGCACTAACAACCAGTAGCATCAGCGGAGTGGGGGTGGGCTTGCGACCCCCGCATTACTCAGAATTTATTAACTCACGTCCCAATGTGGCATGGCTGGAAGTGCACAGCGAAAATTATTTTGGAGAAGGTCCCGGTGTAACTCTGCTGGAAAAAATACGTGTCAATTACCCAATTAGCCTGCACGGGGTGGGTTTGTCGCTAGGCTCGGCCGATGTGTTAGATACGCATCACTTAAAGCAACTTCAGCAACTCATCGCACGCATTTCACCCAGCCTTGTTTCCGAGCATTTGTGTTGGGGAGCATTGGGAGGTCATCATTTGAATGATTTAATTCCTATGCCGTATCGCAAAGAGGCTCTCAATCTGATTTGTGAGCGTGTCGATGAAGTTCAGGAATTTTTAGGGCGACGCATTTTGATCGAAAACGTCTCCAGCTATTTGCGTTGGCAAAACGAAGAACTCAGCGAATGGGATTTCGTCGCAGCACTCGCCAAGCGCACTGGCTGCGGCTTGCTGTTGGATGTTAACAATATCTATGTCAGCGCCATCAATCATGGCTTTGATGCGCGCCTATACTTAGCTGCAATGCCTGCGGAAAGCGTGATGGAAATTCATTTGGCTGGACATGAAAGTCAGAATGGTAGTTTGATCGACACACATAGCCGTCCGGTATGCGCCGAAGTATGGCAATTGTATCGGGATGCCATTCAGCTATTTGGAGCAAAGCCCACTTTAATTGAATGGGACAGCGACATTCCGCCGTTAGAAGCCTTGTTGACGGAAGCATTAAAAGCACGCGATATACTGGAGCATGAACATGCCCAATTTGCTTGAACAGCAAGCGCGATTTGTTCGTGCGATTTTCAATCCATCCGACGATACCGAATCATTGTTGTGTGCAATTCAGCGCAGCAGTGTTCAATCCGGCATTGCAATCTATCGCAACAATATATTCAGCAATTATCGCCGAGTATTGAGCAATGTTTATCCGGTGATTCAACGCCTGGTAGGCGAAGATTTTTTCACCACGATGAGTGATGCTTACATACATGCCACACCTTCACGCAGTGGCGATGTGCGCAACTACGGTGCGACCTTTGCGGAATTCATCAGCACCTATCCTCCCGCACTGCAACTGTTTTATCTCCACGATGTGGCACAAATCGAATGGGCGTGTCACCAAGTACTGAACAAGCCTGAATCAGTTAAGTTTGAGGTTACGCAACTGGCTGAGATACCCGCCGAACAACTTGCGCAATCGCATATCGAGTTATGCGCGGCCAGTGCGTTAGTTTCTTCACCATATCCCGCAGTCAAAATTTGGCAGACCAACCAACCGGATTACGTGGGTGACGGCAACGTTGATTTGAGCGCAGGTGCGGAATATGGCCTCGTGCTATGTCAACAATTTAAAGTGACATTGCACCCGCTAAGCGCGGCTGAATTCGAATTTTCATCCCAACTAAGTCAACACAAGACTTTGGCAGAAGCTTTGCTAGCCGCGCAAATTGTAGCGGCAGATTTTGATTTAGGTAGCTGCTTGATGCGGCATATAAGTCATGGTGCAATCAGCCAGATAAGCTCTACTGACAGCAGTGGTAAAGCCAATTAAACCGGCAGCGCGTCATTCCCGCGCAGGTGGGAATCCAGCAAAAAGAAATATCCCGCGAAGCGGATAAAACCTAATTTCCCGCTTTGCGGGAAATTATTTAATCAACTGGATTCCCGCATGCGCTGGATAACCAGCGACTTGTCCGCTTGCGGACTTAGTCGAATGGCTAGTCGCTCTATCAATGACGTAGTTTTTAGTAGGAGAATTTTGCCATGAACACGCTCAAACAGCTCATCAAGAACTATCAGCAAGCCGTCGGATATTGGAGCTACCTCACACCAGTATTTGATCTCGCCATACGAGGCTATCTTTGCTGGGTGTTTTTTCGTTCGGGTTTAGCCAAAATTCAAAGTTGGGACAGCACACTTTCGCTGTTTGAAAATGAATTCTCTGTGCCGCTGCTCGATTATGAAACAGCCGCTTGGCTGGGGACAGCAGCAGAACTGAGCTTGCCGCTGCTGCTCTTGGTCGGCTTGGGCAGCCGTGCAGTAGCAGGCGCGTTGTTTGTGTTCAACATTATTGCCGTGATCTCCTATCCAGACATGGGGGCAGCAGGAATAAATATGCACTACCTGTGGGGCTGGCTCATGCTGGTGATCGTATTTCACGGCGCGGGAAAGTTGTCGCTGGATGCATTATTCAAACGGGGACTAACGTTTGACATGAAGGGTTAGATGTCGCTGAGCGTGGCATGGCGACGTTTGACCTCAGACACCGACTTTGCGACGAGTGCTTCCAATACCTTGGTGTCTATATCGGTCAGACGCTTGATGTACAGACAAGACTTCCCGATTTTGTGCTTGCCGAGCTTAGCCAGGAGTTCTTGTTGCTCGGGGCTTTCAGCGACTAGATAGACCACCAGTTCCCTGCCGCGCACTGCAAAGCCGGTGAGGCACGACTCACCAGTGCGCCCGCTCTCGTACTTGTAGGAATAGCTCCCGTAACCGACGATGCTTGGCCCCTACATCTTCGGTTGTTCCTTCGTGACGCGCTTGAACATGGCCATCAAGGACTTGCAGTCCGCGAGTTGGACCGGGGATGCGCGCGAGTCAAGGTACGCGTCAATACTTGCTTCGGTGGGCTTGGTCTTTGCTTCGGTCATGAGGCAACTCCTTAGCGACGGGCTCGGTGATGTGTTGCGATGTCTAGCGTAACACTAAGGGTGTGACGATAGGAGCGTCCCCTTGAGCATCATGTTAGACGCATTGAGCATCATGTTAGACGCAGGCTTCTAATCACGAACCGCTGCTTCAATTGCGGCGATATCGATTTTCATCTGCTTCATCATGGCCGCCATCGCTTTGGCAGACACCTCCTTGTCGGCGCTCGTCGTCAACTCCGTCAGCCGCTTCGGGAAAACCTGCCACGAGACCCCGTAGCGGTCCTTCAGCCAGCCGCAATGGCTCTCCACACCGCCATTGGCTGTCAGGGCAAACCACAGCCGATCGGACTCGGCTTGGTCAACAGTCTCGACCGAAATCGACACGGCCTCGGACAGAGTGAACATCGGCCCAGCGTCGAGAATCTGGTACGGCACTTCGCCCAGCGAGAAGTCGATCACCGAGAAAGCACCGTGCCCGGCATCATTAGAAAATATCTTTTCGACCCGACTTCCCGGTATCAGAGAACAGTAAAACTCTGCGGCCTCACGGCCCCGTCCGTCGCGGAACCAAAGACATGTGCGGATTGATATGGTCATTGGGCTACTCCTTAATTGAGATGGTTGATTGTGATGGCTAACGTAAAGTTGGGAGGCACGCCACTTTTGGCGCGTCTCTCTCGAACGCCATGTTGGACAATGTCCTCTCAGATGGTCGCATACGTGATCGGTAATCCTGGGTTCAATCTTCATGCTCCAGAGTTATGACGACATTTCCCTTCTTGCGCCCGGTGTCGACGTAGCGGTGAGCCTCGGTGATCTGCTCGAACGGATAGCACCGATCAATGACCGGTTTGAATTCTCCCGCCGCAGCCAGCCCCGCGAGAAAACGCAAATCTTCCGCGCACCCGACCGCTGGCCCAGCGATGACTTTCTTGCTGCTCGTCATCGACACCCATGGAATCTGAAGCATGTCTGGCAGCCCAGCTAAAACCATAAGAAGGCGTCCTCCTTCTTTCAACGAAGCTTTGCTACGGGAGAACGGGGCCGTGCCAACGGTATCGACAATGACATCATAGGTTTCGCCATTCTGCGTGAAGTCTTCTTGAGTGTAGTCGATGACACAACTAGCACCCAGAGATTTCACTAGCTCCACGTTGGCGGTACTGCACACCCCGGTGATAATTGCCCCGAAATGCTTGGCAAGCTGCACCGCCGCTGTGCCAACCGCTCCGGAAGCACCATTGACGAGCACTCTTTCCCCGCTCTTAAGTTTTCCTCTTCTGAGGAAATCCAACGCCGTTGTTCCACCAAAAGACAGTGCTGCGGCTTCTTCAAAAGTCAGATTGGGCGGTTTTAATGCCACTGCTCCGTCTTCAGGCATGCATTTGTACTCCGCATGACACCCCATGGAGGCATCGCTGAACGCAAAAACGGGGTCACCGACCTTGAATTTCCTTACATCTTTGCCGACAGATTCAATTACCCCGGCCAACTCCGACCCTAGTATGGGTTGCTTTGGTCGTGAAACACCAAATACCAAACGCATGATGAGCCCGAAGCCGACAGGCACATTGAGACTTCGCACTCGCCAGTCCGCGGATGTTACTGTTGTCGCATGTGTTTTTATCAGGACTTCATTGTTCTTGGGCGTGGGCTTTTCGACCTCCTTCAATTGAAGAACGTCGGGTGAACCATATCTTTCATAAACAATTGCTTTCATGCGTTATCGCCCTCGAAGGTTGCTTTGATCCAATCTTTCGCGTTGCCCAACGTGTAGCTAAGGGGCTGCGCGCTTTTGCGCAGTCCCGCTTGAGCGTAGGGTTAGAGCTCATTATTTTGCTTGCTTGCGATCACGGTCACGATAAGGATTGCCGGAAGTGTTAAAACTGGAAACGCCCAAACAAATAGTCCCATTACGAAGGTGTCATAGAATTCGAAATAAACAATTAGTTGAATCGTGGCGATTCCAATGTTTAATAACAACAGGTGTCTCGTTCCCCGAACACTGCACTCTGCGTGTTGTAATAATGCAATCAATAGGTAGGGGGCTGCCATCAATAACAAGATTAGTACAGCCCGCATGAATGTATTCCCATCCATCATCATGTATGAGATACCGTCAAATAAACCCCTGTGGTACATGGGGGGATAAACGGCACGATGATTCCCGGGATGACCATTGCCCAATTTAGAATTCGTAACTTTGTTAGTGACATAAGCTCTAACGTGCAGCTAAGGGGCGCGCCGAAGGCGCGTCCCAGCGACCAAAGGGAGCGAACTTGAGCGAAGGGTTAGATGTGCAATTACCGCCCATGATTCTGAACTGCTTCCGAAAGAAGAGTCTCAATAACCCTACGGCTACGAGATTTTATGTTGGCAAAGACATCTGATCCTTTTGACAAGAAGTAGTACTCGCCATCACGCTTGATGGCATATTGTTCTTGGAATTCGAATCCATCAGAGACCCCGGACAATCTTACTGCCTTGATGAATTGCTTCGAAAACCGCCGAAACTCACTCTGCTCATCGGCGGATAGCTGATTGAATGTGACGATATCTACCACATGGCCTCCTTGCGCATCTAACGAATATAGTTAAGCGGCATCCCCGCAGTGCGGGGTAGTGCGAGGCCAACATGATTTGTGGTTGGCTTCGCCCGCACCAGTGGGGCGTAGCCGCGAGCAAAGCGAGCGGTGTCCGCTTGAACGAACGTTCGACGTGAGAGGTTGCGGCTTGAGTGTGGCAAGTGCAGCAAGGCGTGCATAACCTTCTCCTTTCCAAATAAATCCGTGATGATTTTATTCAAGACCGCGAAGCGTTGATTCGGCTTGTTCGCATCAAAGCTCGCTTTATGCGACAGCGCGAAAAACGCTTCGCACGCTATCACAATCTGTCTGGGTTCATAAAGCGCATCCATCTGTTGTACCGCTATGCATTTCAATCCACCCTTCACCGCAACCTATCGCGATGAACGTAAAGTAGACACCCCAAAAAATGCCGAGAAAAGCACCTTTAAGGTGTATATTCTGGATTGAATCCTGTAGCCTATTGTATTGATTGAGTGTGAGAATTTCGCACACCCTAAATTTTCAGATAAAAACGACATGAAAATCCCCCTGCAATCTTATTTTTTTAATTCTGAGCCCACATCTTGGCTTCCTCATAACCCGTAAACACCTGTATATCCGCATCAACAAAAATCCGCGATAACCATGCCTGCCAAGTAATCCACTGGTCGTCGGTGACGACGGCGATTTTGCTGAAGTCGTGGTTGTGTTCGCGGGTAAAGAATTTAATTTCTTCCCACGCGACATCGATGGTGTAACCAACCATGGCACGCAAATCAAACAGCAGATTCAATGTGCCTGGCGTTTTGAGTTTGTACAGCGATTGCTCTTCAAAAGTTTTGAAATCCGCGAGGGTGAATTCGCCCATGACGGCGATGTTGACAAGGTTTTCGGTTTGTTCGATGGTGATCATTTTATTTTCCTCTAAAGTCTTGTCCACGAAAGACACGACAAGCACGAAACAATAAAACCAAAAAAATCCATTGTAGTGATTGAGTTATTTACTACTTTAGTGGAAATGTCTTCTGACCCATTTCGTGATTTTCGTGTCTTTCGTGGACAGCTGGTTTTTTATTCTAATGCTTCGGTGATAGGCGCAAGCTTAACACGCCGCTGGCGATGATGAGTGCCATACCCAACCATCCCGAAAGCGGCAGCACCTCATCCCATATCCACATGCCAAACAGGCTGGCAAATACGACGGTACTGTATGCCAAACTGCTTACGACCAGTGTGTTGCCGACGCGATGTGCATGGGTCATGGCGATTTGTGCGAGGGTGGCGGTGCTGCCCAAGCCAAGCAGGATGAGTACGCCGTGCAGCGTGATGGGATGAATGGTATCGAATAACATCCACACGCCACTGCCAAGGGAGGCAGTGAGGCTGAAGTAAAACACCGTGCGCGGGGCGGGTTCTTTCAGGATGCCGAGTTGTTTGACGTTGAGGTAGGCGATGCCCGCAAGAAAACCGGAGATGAGTCCCAGCAGACCGGGTAGCAGCTGATCGCGTTCCAGTGTCGGGTGCAGCAAAAGCACCACACCGCAGAAACCCAGCGCGATGACGGTGGTCATGGGCAGATGAAATTTATCCTTATAGACAACCATGGTGAACACGGTAAGAAACAGCGGTGCGGTGTAGTTAAGTGTGACGGCAGTGGCGAGTGGCAGCACAGTGATGCAGTAGAAAAACAGCACGAGTGCCACTGTGCCAGAAATACCTCGCCACAGATGGGATTGCCAATGACGGGTTGCGACACTGACGCGCTGTTGGCGCATGATGAGATAAACCATCAGCAAGCCAATGAATGAGCGGTAGAACACCAACTCGATATGCGAAAAATACGGTGCGCCGAGTTTGACGAATACGCCCATGCAGCCGAATAAAATTCCGGCGACGAGCATCCAGAGTGAGCCGTGGTTGTTCGTCATTGAGTAAAACAACTAGCCATTCGACTAAGCCCGCGAGCGGGCAAGTCGCTGGTTATCCCGTGCAAACGGGAATCCAGCTATTGAAATCAGCTCACGCTTGGCGTGAACAAAATCAAATGTCTGATTGGGCAAAACTACTGGATTCCCGTTTGCACGGGAATGACGATTTAGAAACATCGCGTCGTAATGGCGACTAGAGATGTGACGCAAGATTACGCCGCAGATATTCATGAAAATGTAACATGCCGTCTTCGGTTGGCGATTGATACGGGCCTTGTTGATCGATGCCGCGTTGGTAAAGTGATTTACGCCCTTGGTGCATTTTCAAACAAATGATGTCGTCCTCAACAGCCGTTTCGTTGTAAGCCTTTTGTTCGGCTTCGACATAGTCACGTTCAAACAACACGATGTCTTCAAGGTAATAAAATTCGACAACATTGGTGCAGGCTTCCGCGCCGCGCGGGATGAGCGTGCTGATGACTAACGTACCCGGATACCACTCCACCATGATGTTGGGGTAGTAGGTCAGCCAGATTGCGCCGAATTTGGGCAGCTTGTCGCCGTAATAACGCAATACCTGTTCTTGCCACTTGCCATACACATCGCTGCCAACTTTGCGCAGCGCGTTTTTTATACCGACGGTTTGTACACTGTACTGCTCGCCAAATTCCCACTTGAGATCGTCGCAATCGACAAAATTTCCCAACCCCGGATGGAACGGCACGACGTGGTAGTCCTCCAGATACACCTCGATAAAAGTCTTCCAGTTGAAGGCGTATTCATCCACCTGCACGCGATCCAACATGTAGCCGGAAAAATCCAAATCTTGCATCACACCAACTTTCGCCAAATCTTTTGCGATGTCGCGTTCCCCAGAAAACAACAAGCCATTCCAATTTTGTAACGGCGACTTGCCCAAATTCAAGCAGGGGTTATTGGGGAAATGCGGCGCACCCAGCAGTTCGCCGCTAGTTTGATACGTCCAACGATGAATCGGGCAAACGATGTGCTGTGCATTGCCGCGACCTTCTAACATGGTGGCTTGGCGATGGCGGCAGATGTTGCTGAGCAGCTCCACGCCATTCGAGTTACGCACCAACATCTGCGCTGCATCGCGCAGCACTTGGTAGTCGCCGAGGCTCGGCACCATTAACTCATGCCCCATGTAATTCGGCCCTTGCGCAAATAGCACGCGCTGCTCGGCAGCCAAAATGAGCGTGTCAAAATACCAGCTGATAGGCGGAGGCGACGGCAGAACCGTGAGGTGATTCAGGTTTTCTAAATTGGACATACCCAGATAATTCGCTGAATACGGTAGTAGTAGGGGGGTGCGATTTTCGCCGATATGAAGAACGAGGGCAACAATAAATTAGCCGAGTAACGGCGGGTTGGGTAAAATGCCCGACTTTCGTCATTAGAGATTGAGATGGCAGGCAAATCACAAAAAGCACCGAGTTTCGAGTCGGCAATGGTCGAGCTTGAGCAAATCATTGCGGATATGGAAGCGGGAAAATTGTCGCTGGAGAATTCGCTGGCGGCCTATAAGCGCGGCGCGGCGTTGTTGGCGCAATGCCGAACCCAGCTTGAAGATGCGCAGCAACAAGTGCGCGTGCTGGATGAGGGTGTGCTGAAGAATTTTTCCGCCAACGGCGAAGCTGGGGCGAACTAATTTTGGTTGCTGATTTTTCCAGTTGGTCGGTCGCGCATCAAGCACGTTTTGAAGATGTATTGCATAAACTATTACCCTCGACAGAAATTGCGCCGCAACACTTGCACCAAGCCATGCGCTATGCAGTATTGGATGGTGGTAAGCGCGTGCGTCCTTTGCTGGTGTTTGCAGCAGGTGAGTTGGTTGGGGCGGAGCAATCTCGCTTGAATATCGCAGCGGCAGCGGTGGAAATGATTCATGCCTACTCATTAGTGCATGACGATATGCCGTGTATGGATGATGATGTATTGCGTCGCGGCAAGCCCACCTGCCATGTGCAATATGGTGACGCGACGGCATTGTTGGTTGGTGACAGTTTGCAGACCTTAGCGTTTCAGTTGCTCGCGGAAAATAGCTTGTGTGATGACGCGACACGTCAGTTGGCGATGATTAAGGTGCTGGCGATTGCGTCCGGTTCGCGGGGGATGGCGGGCGGGCAGGCGATGGATTTGGCTAACGTGGGTAAAGCGTTGAGCTTGCAAGAGTTGGAGATGATGCACATCCATAAAACTGGCGCGCTGATTCGTGCTGCCGTATTGCTGGGTGCGCAGTGCGGTGATATTTCTGAATCGCAGCTGGCGAAGTTGGATCATTTTGCAAAATGCATCGGCCTGGCTTTTCAGGTAGTCGATGACGTATTGGATAGCGAAGCTGATACCGCTACACTAGGCAAAACGGCTGGCAAGGATGCGGAAAACGACAAGCCGACTTATGTTACGTTGCTGGGTGTGAGTGCCGCACGTGAAATGGCGAACAACCTGCATGGCGATGCACTGGAAAGTTTAGTTGAATTTGGTGAGGGTGCGCGCCGCTTGCGCGAGTTGGCCGACTTTATAGTGTTGCGAAAGTTCTGATGTATTCTTTACTCAACACCGTCAATACTCCTTACGACTTACGCCGTTTGGACAAAGATCAGTTGCCGCAGCTGGCGCGTGAATTGCGCGAATTTTTGGTGGAGTCGGTAAGTAAAACCGGCGGGCATTTGTCTTCCAATCTCGGCACAGTCGAGTTAACGCTTGCATTGCACACCATCTACAACACGCCTGAAGACAGGCTGGTGTGGGATGTTGGTCATCAAACCTACGTGCATAAAATTATCACCGGGCGACGCGAAGCGATGAGTACGTTGCGTATGGCAGGCGGTATTGCAGGATTTCCAAAACGCGATGAAAGTCCTTACGATACCTTTGGTACAGGCCATTCCAGCACGTCTATTTCGGCAGCGTTAGGTATGGCGGTGGCGGCGAAAATTGACGGTTTGGAACGCCGTGCAGTGGCGATTATTGGCGATGGCGCGATGACAGGCGGCATGGCGTTTGAGGCGTTGAATAATGCGGGCGCATTGGACGCGAATTTGCTGGTGATACTCAACGACAACGACATGTCGATCTCGCGCCCCGTCGGCGCGCTGAATAATTATCTCGCCAAGCTAATGTCCGGGCGATTTTATTCGGCGGTACGCAGCACGGGCGAGAAGGCTCTGCGCGGCATTCCGCCTGTGCATGAATTCGCCAAACGCGCTGAAGAGCACGTCAAAGGCATGGTGATACCCGGCACGATGTTCGAAGAATTTGGCTTCAATTACATCGGCCCGATTGATGGACACGACATTAATGTGTTACTCGACACCTTGAGCAATATCCGCAAACTGGAAGGCCCGCAATTTTTGCACGTGGTCACCCAAAAAGGTAAAGGCTACGACAAAGCCGAAGAAGATTGCTTGTTGTATCACGGTGTTAGCAAGTTTGATCGTACCAACGGCATCACGCCCAAGGCAGCCAGCAAGCCCAGCTATACGC
This sequence comes from Gallionella sp., assembly GCA_040079595.1. GTDB lineage: Bacteria > Pseudomonadota > Gammaproteobacteria > Burkholderiales > Gallionellaceae > Gallionella. The sequence continues at coordinate 51,238 of JBEBKA010000003.1, read as the reverse complement.
AAGTGTTCGGGCAATGGTTGTGCGACATGGCGGCACAGGACAAACGCTTGGTGGGCATCACGCCCGCGATGTGCGAAGGCTCGGGTCTGAAAGAGTTCGCGCAACAATATCCCGAACGTTATTTCGATGTGGGCATCGCCGAGCAACACGCTCTCACTTTCGCGGCTGGGCTGGCATGTGAGGGTCACAAACCCGTGGTGGCGATCTACTCTACTTTTTTGCAGCGCGCCTACGATCAACTCATCCACGATATTGCGATCCAAAAATTGCCAGTGGTGCTGGCGATAGATCGCGGCGGCTTGGTAGGTGCGGATGGCGCGACCCACGCGGGTAGCTTTGATTTAACCTATTTGCGCTGTGTGCCGAATATGACGGTGATGACCCCTGCCGATGAAAACGAATGCAGACAAATGCTTTTCACCGCGATACAACTCAATACGCCGAGCGCGGTGCGTTATCCGCGTGGCACTGGGCCCGGGGTGGTGATAGAAAAAACCATGCATGTCTTGCCGATTGGCAAAGGCGAAGTACGCCGAGCAGGGCAACGTGTGGCAATTCTGGCGTTCGGCTCTATGCTCGCGCCCGCTTTGGTGGCAGGTGAACAACTAGACGCAACCGTGGTGAATATGCGCTTTGTAAAACCGCTCGACGTTGAATTAATTTTGCGCATGGCGGCTGAACACGAGCTGCTAGTGACGGTGGAAGAAAACACCGTACAAGGCGGCGCGGGCAGTGCAGTGGCAGAATGCTTGCAGCAGCATGGCGAGGCAAAGAAATTGTTGCAGCTCGGCTTACCGGATATATTCATCGAGCAGGGTGACCCCACGCAGATGTTGGCAGAGTGCGGCTTGGATGCCAAAGGTTTGCTCACAAGCATTCAAGCCAAACTAGCCAAGTGAACTAGTCGGGATTAGTTATAATCTGACACGCATCTCACTCGATAGGAGTTAACCATGAACAAACCAGCCACCAACCTTATTCCCGATGTGCAAAGCACTGAAGATACGCGCCACATTGCTATCAATCGCGTGGGCATCAAAGGCATTCGTCATCCTGTGAAAGTCAAAGACAAGAGCGTGGGCTTGCAACACACTATCGCCACGTTCAACATGTATGTGCATTTGCCGCACAATTTCAAAGGCACGCACATGTCGCGCTTTGTAGAAATACTCAACGAGCATGAGCGCGAAATCTCGGTGGAGTCATTTGAAAGCATTTTGCGTGAAATGGTCACCCGTTTGGAAGCGCAGTCCGGCTACATTGAAATGAATTTCCCGTATTTCGTGAACAAAACTGCGCCTATTTCCGGCGTAAAAAGTCTGCTGGATTATGACGTGACATTGATCGGCGAAATCGTTGATGGCCAGCCTAGCGTGACTATGAAAGTGCTTGTGCCTGTCACTAGCTTGTGTCCTTGTTCAAAGAAAATTTCAGAGCGGGGTGCGCACAATCAACGTTCGCATGTCACGCTGACTTTGCGCACCAATCGCTTCGTGTGGATTGAGGATGCGGTGAGAATCGCGGAAGAGCAAGCCTCATGCGAGCTATTTGGTTTGCTCAAACGTCCCGATGAAAAATACGTTACCGAACGTGCATACGATAATCCCAAGTTTGTCGAGGACATGGTACGTGACGTAGCCGCCGTGTTGGATGCCGATGAGCGGATTGATGCGTACATTGTTGAATCGGAAAACTTTGAGTCCATCCATAATCACTCGGCGTATGCGTTGATTGAACGAGATAAGGCAGGCAATTTGTAGGAGCGCTTGCTCGCGAATTCCTGGTTCGCGGGCATGGCTCGCTCCTCTTACCGCCTTTTCAAATTGAAATGAAACCCGTTGCGATCTTCCGTCACGTTGCTCACGAAGGCCCAGGCTTCCTCGCTGGTTTTTTGGATACACACCAAATTCCGTGGCAACTTATCGATAGCACGACCGACAACTTGGTGTTGCATTCAGCATCGGATTATTCAGGGCTGGTGTTTATGGGTGGGCCGATGAGTGTCAACGATGACCTGCCTTGGATACCGCCAACACTTGCCTTAATTCACAATGCATTTGCACAAGATGTGCCATTGTTGGGACATTGTTTGGGCGGGCAACTTATTTCCAAGGCATTGGGTGGCATCGTTTCGGCAAATCCTATCAAGGAAATCGGCTGGGGTGAAGTGATGGTGTCGGACAACGATGCTGCTCGTGGTTGGTTCGGCGACATTCAAAACTTTCAAGCATTCCACTGGCATGGGGAAACCTTCACTTTACCGCAAGGTGCAACACACCTGCTCTCCAGCCCATACTGCACCAATCAAGCCTATGCCATCGGCAAACACCTTGCGCTGCAATGCCATCCTGAAATGACCGCGGCAATGATTGCGGAGTGGTGTAAAGAGGGCGCGGGGGAAGTTGCTACCAGCAACAGTATTGGAGTGCAATCAACAGTTGAAATACAAGCGCAAATGGCAACGCATTTGCCGCAACTCAACCAGGTGGCGCACCGCTTGTATAGCCAATGGATTAAGGGATTAAAGGAGACGTAAACTCTGCTTATACAATGCTCAGTCACCAATAATTACCCACTTGAGCTGCATCTTGCTTGACGACAAACTGACATAGTTGCAGTTATCGATCTGTTATTTCACCAATGTTAAATGGCTTTTTTTGCCTGCAGGTGATTTATCCAACTTTCCACCACCGTCTGTGGGTATGTTAGGTTCGTCGCTTCCTTGAAATACCAAACCCTGCCCATTTTCTTTGGCGAATATACCCATCACGGTTTCAATCGGCACAAACAAATCGAATGGTGACCCGCCAAAACGACCCGTGCAGGTAATCATTTCATTGCCCATCTGCAAATTGCGGACAGCACTAGCACTTAAATTCAGCACGATCTGACCGTCTTTAACATGGGATAAGGGGACTTCGGTTTGCTGATTCACGCGAACCGCAAGGTAGGGAGTTAATGCGTTATCCACACACCACTCATATATCGCACGGATTAAGTATGGTCGTGTAGATAAGTCGTTCACTTGCGCATGGCTCTTTCGTATGGGGTGAGTGCGTCAATAAAGCCTTGGCGTGAAAATAGACGTTCGGCATATTTCATCAACGGTGCAGCATCTTTGCCCATTTGAATGCCGTAGTGATCAAGTCGCCACAGCAAAGGTGCAATCGCCACATCCAGCATAGAGAATTCCTCTCCCAGCAAGAATTTTTGGCGTGTAAGAATCTGCGCAAACTGCGTCAAGTTGTCACGGATAATCGCACGGCTTTTATCCGCTGCCTTTGCCGTACCCTGCTCAATCGTGTCAATTTGGCTGTAAAGTTCCAACTCAAAACGATGCAATAGCAACCGCGCACGACCACGCATGACTGGATCAGGCGGCATCAACTGCGGATGAGGAAACCGCTCATCAATATATTCATTGATGATATTGGCCTCGTACAAAATTAAATCACGCTCGACCAAAACAGGCACTTTATTGTAAGGATTGATGGCTGCAACGTCCTCGGATTTATTCATCAAATCCACATCAATTACTTCAAAGTCCATACCTTTTTCAAACAGCACAATACGGCAACGGTGGCTATAAGGACACACCGTGCCTGAATACAATCTCATCATTTGGGAGTTTTAACCTTTAATCAACTGGGTGCGCTGCATTTGCATACGCACCAAGACAAATCCTATTGCAGCGACCACACCACTGACAACCACCGCCATCACGACAGGGTATGTACCGACACCATTATTACTACCGCTAATCCAAATATAGCGTTCAAATACTGTGCCAATGATAATGCAAGTTGCCACAAAAGTCACCGCATTCACATTGTGCCGCGTGAATGGGAACGAAAGCGACACGAACGGAACAATAAATTTCAACACGAACATTGCCCAAAAAATAAAGGAGTAATCGCCGTCTTGCATACCGTCCATACGATCTCGCTCGGAAGGTAAATTACCGTACCAAATGGTCAAATACTGGGCGAAGAAGGTATAAACCCAGAGCAGGGTAAACGCTACCAACATCTGTGCAATATAGTTGTAAACAAATGACTCTACGGGCTTAACAAGCTTATTGCGGCTGTTCAGGACGTAAATCCAAATCACCAAGAACGACAGGAACATGCCGAAGTTACTGACGAATTGCTGCAAGCCATATATCGCGCTATGCCATTGTGGAACCAGTGTCATTTCAAAGTCCCATGCCACCATCGTAGCGTACAAAACATAGGCAAATGGAATCCAAGTGGCGATGCTATGAAAGCGAGCGGCATCTTCCTCGCTACGCTCACTCACGGCTTGACGCTTAATGAACACTGAATAGATGGCAATTACCGCGATCAAACCCAGCACTTCACGTGCTACTAAAAATGGATAGTTATGCCAGACAGGCAAATGATGCGCGTGTTCGCTTGCGTTTTTTAGCCACGGGAAAGTATATTCGCCGCCCACTAACAGCACGATGAGCAACACAAACGCCAACGGAAACAAGGCAAATAAGGATGAAGCAACATGGCGGATTTCGTTCCGCCAATGCGCACCCACCAGATGTAATACTGCGCACAGCGCAACACCTCCCAAAGCGAGGTAAAGCACCACCAAAAAATTTACAGTCAGAACCGACCAATCGCTAAATGAAAACATCATCTGACTCCTATTTAGTTTGCGCTACTGACGGGGCAGCGGGTGCTTTTTGCAACTCGACGCGAATGTAGTTAACCACATCCCAACGTTCACTCGCGGACAAATCGTTCGCATAGCTAGGCATCACCGCGCCACCCAAACTCATATAACCAAAAATGTATCCGTCTCCGTACTCTTTGACATCCCACTTATGTTGATCATTGCTATTGGTCAAATTCCAAGGCTTCATGATTAGCTTCTCGCCCACCAATCCGTCACCCACGCCCGAACGACCATGACATGGCGTGCAATAAACGTCAAATAAACGCCCTCCATTCGCAACCGATTTAGTGTTGGCCGATGTGGGGTTAACCATGTTGTTAGCCGCTTGTTGATCTTTGATATAAGTTGTCGTTCCCGCAACAGGCACAGAACGTTGCGGAAAACTTTTCATGCTGCCAGACATGCCAACTGGCTCTTGCGGTTTGACGCTTACCTGATTCGCCATATCCATGTCCCACGGAAAGGCCTGCGCAGCCGCAGGGGCAAGCAACAAACAGATTACTAAGGATAATTTTTTCATTTCCCCGCCTCTTCCTGGATTTCCTGTGCTTGATGCTTGGTAAAAATCGCCTTAAGCGTGCTGCTCGCACGCTCATCGGACTTAACCAAAATTCCGATTTGGTCTTCTGACACCTTCACGCTATACAACGGCGAACGGCGCGCTGGCAATCCCGCGCAAATCAAAAAACCCAACACCGAAATAAACACACCGCCCAAAATGAACATCTCGTAAGTCAATACAAAGTTGGCGGGCAACGGCACGATGGGCTTCCCCCCTTTCAACTGCGCATAAAAATTAGCCTGCGCACCCGAAATCAAGAAAAATCCCAGCAAGCCACCCATCAACGCACCTACCAAGGTAAACAATTGCACACGTACGGGCTTGTCGCCCAAAAACTCTTCCACTTCGGGATGCTCAATCGGCGACTTAACAATCATGTCATCATCCGAATTGAATCCGTCTATTTTTGTGTTACGTAACTCTTTGACCGCGAGTTCAGCTTCTTCAAAGTTATTAAATAATGCTAGCAAATGGCGTTGGCTCATTTAGTGACCTCCCTTCGCAGTTCCCAAATTTTTTTTCGCCAAAGTACGGTGGTAAACCATTTCTTTCACCTCATACATAGACACGGATGGGAAAATTTTGCAGAACAACATAAACAGCAAGGTAAACCAGCCAAAGCTGCCAAACACAATGCCCCACTGCACAAAGCTCGGCCACTGGCTGTTATCCCACGTCCAAGGATAATATCCGTGCGAGAAGGTTGGTGCGACAATCATCCAGCGTTCCAGCCACATACCCAGATTGAGCAACAAGGACACTGCCAACAACACGGGAATGTTGGTTTGAAAGCGTTTGAAGGCGAGTATCAACGGCACGATTGATCCGCAGAAAATCATCATCCACCAGAACGGCGCGAATACCCCTGTTGCCTTCTGTATCAGCACATCTTTGGAAGCCTGATCATGTCCATACCAAACTGACGCAAACTCAATCAAATTCAAATACGTCCACACCATCGAAATCGCAAAGGTCAAACGTACCGTTTTCTTCAAAATCGACAACGTCATGTACTCTTCAAACTTGAAGGTGTAACGCAGGATGATGAACAGTGTGATAATCGCCGCACAACCCGAATACAAGGCACCCGCCACAAAATAAGGGGGAAACGAAGTCACGTGCCAACCTGGTTGTTGCGACATGGCAAAATCTGAGGCCACGATAGAGTGAACCGATACCGCCAGCGGAATCAAGAAGCAGGCGATAGTCAAATACGTCACGCGGAAATTGCGCCATTGACGATCTGTTCCTTCCCAGCCCAATGCCAGTGCGGTGTACAGCTTTTTACGCCAGCCATCTTTCATGTTGTCACGGCAAATCGCCAAGTCTGGAATCATCCCCACATACAGAAACAAAATGGATGAACTCAAATAAGTGAAAATCGCCATGGCATCCCACAACAGCGGCGACTGGAAGTTAGGCCAGATGCCGCGCTCATTGGGGTAAGGCAGTGCGTAATAGAACTGCCACAAGCGTCCCAAATGCACCATAACGAACAAGCCAGCCGTCATCAATGAAAACGTTGTCATCGCCTCGGCAAAGCGGTAAATCGGCTTGCGCCAATCGGCGTGCATCAAGTGCAAAATCGCGGACAACAACGTCCCCGAATGACTCATGCCAATCCAAAAGATGAAGGTGGCAATGTATAAACCCCACATGTGCGGGTTATTCAAATTGGATACGCCCATACCCACACGGTATTGATACGCCTCGCAACCCACACCCACGGCAACCATCGCAATCGCCACAGCCAGAATTATCCAATACAACGGCCTTGGGTTTTCCAAGCTTTTCAGGACATCCTTGTTAATCTTTGCCCAGGCTATATCTTCGTTGATATCTTTCATTGTTCTTCCCTAATTTATGCTATGCAGAATGATGTTCAGACTTAGCGGGTGCAAGCTCACGAACACGCTCCAGATACATCACCGATGGATAAGCGCGCAGCTCCTCAAGAATGCGGTAGCCACGCAAATCACTTGCCACTTCTCCCGTATCTTTCGCTTGCACATCTTTAGCCAACTCCACTTGTTGAGCTTGCCATTGCTTATGCACTCTGGATTCAGGATCAACGATATTACCGAAGGAAATCGCGCCGGTCGGGCAGGCTTGCTGACAAGCCGTTTGCACTTCACCTTCACGCACAATTCGACCCTCACTCTTGGCGTTACCTTTTACTACTGTCAACCGCTGCACGCAGAAGGTGCATTTTTCCATCACGCCCTTGCCGCGAACCGACACGTCTGGGTTGAGTTGCTGCGTCATCTCCGCAGGCCAAACATCATCGGTCGTCGGGTAATCGTACCAATTGAAATAACGTACTTTGAACGGGCAGTTTGCCGAGCAATACCGAGAGCCGATACAACGGTTATAGATTTGCGAATTCAAGCCATCGGGCGTGTGATTGGTTGCACCCACCGGGCAAACGGTTTCACACGGTGCGGCTTCACACTGCTGGCACATCATCGGCAAAAATTGCGCGCCCTGATCGGGAAATTCACGACCGTCCTCATCCCAATAACGCTCAACACGAATCCAGTGCATCACATGACCATGCGAATACTTTTCTTTACCCACCACAGGCAAATTATTTTCAGCATAACAGGCAATACTACACGCGTTGCAACCCGTACAAGCATCCAAATCAACAGCCATCGCCCACTTATAAGGGTCGTGAGGCACATCGTCCACCGGGTGGGTATGACGAAATTCAGACCAATTCGATAACAAATTACTCACTGACATTGCTTATGCCTCCTTCGAAAGATCAACGTGATTCGCGTCTAACCGCGCAGCAATCTTTTTGCCTGCCTGACTGCCACCCGCCGGACCTTCATCTTTCACTACCACCACACGCTGACCCGTTTTGCTGATTTTTACCCGCGTTTCGTGCATTGCCAACTCACCGGTTTCTTTATCAAACACCGCATCCAAGATGGCAAAGGGGTTTGCGCCGATACCTTTCGCATAACGCCCCATCGCCTCGTGACCTTGACCCAAAGGCACTGACACTGCATCAGGATGAATGCCAGGGAATAAATAAGCCTGCGCTTTGATTGAACCGCTCTTGCTGGTCACCTCAACAATGTCACCTTCGACGATGCCCAACTCTGCCGCTTTCTTGGGGTGAATTTCGACCCATGAATCCCACACGATAGTGGTCAATGGATCAGGCGACTCTTGCAACCAAGGCTGGTTGGCATGGCGACCATCACGATGACTCGCGCTCACACCGGGAATGAAATGCAAGGGATATTGCGCGTCTGCCGCAGCAGGTGCAGGCAGCGTTAATCCCGCTGCACTCGCGCTACCCGACAAGGCCGCGCTTGAACCTGCCGCTTTCAAAATCCCGCTGCTCAAAGAGTGATTCCAGAAGGTATCGTCATCCGCACCCTCACCACCCAGCGCATTTTTATTTTGCAACATTGCACCGCGCAAATACGCGTAATAATCGGCGTAATCTTTGTAATTATCTGACTGACGCTGCTTTAACAAAACCAACAAAATGTCGCCGAAGCCGCGAGTGTTAGCGTACAACTTTTCCATCAAAGGCTGCTGCACACTGATTTGCGCATCGCCTGCCATGTATTCAGGAACGCTCGTTCCCCAGTCTTCCAATGCAGAATCCAGCGGCAACACCAAATCCGCCTGCAAAGCGGTTTCATCCAAGTAATGCGCAAAGGCAATCTTGAAGCCAACCTTCGTTAATTCGTCTTTGAGCTTCATCGAAGCAGGCGCGGTAAACACAGGGTTCGCCGCATAATTAAACAACACCTTAAATTTTCCCGCACTCAAGCCTTCACCCAGCTTAGTCAATGCAGCTGTGCCGCCCACCGCGGGAGACATTTGCGGGAACGGTACACTCGCCGCAGGCTCAATGGTTTTACCCACGTTACCCAACACGTGATTGAGCAAATTGATTGCCGCCGCGTTTTGCGAGCCATGCACGTAACCTTCCGCCGCGCTTCCCGCCAACACCAAGCTTGGTGTATGCGATTTTAGCAACTCAACCAATTTGTCGATTTGCTCCACTGACACACCCGTGTCTTTGCTGACGCGCTCTTTATCATAACCTTGCGCCGCGGCCGCCGCATCGCCACTTGCCGTACCCAACGCGTTAATCAAGCCTAATGCCAAGACACCTTCCGTGCCAGGGCGAACCACTAACCAGCGATCCGCATTCGCACCCGTCAACGTCATTTTGGATTCAACTTGCACCAAGATACCGCGCTGACCATCCACGCCTTTACGGAATTGACCATATTGCTGCGAGAAATGCACAGGGGAAATCCAGCTACCCAAAAAGTCTGCACCAAACGACAACACCAGCTTCGCTTTATTGATGCTCAAACGCGGCATCGTCACGCCGTAAGATTTCTCGTTAGCAGCGCGCACCACAGCAGGGGCAACGGCTTCATAAACGAAGTGATTTTTGCAGCCAAAACTGAGCAAATAATTTTCCAGCAATACTTTGCTGTGACCGCTCATTCCGCCTGTCACAAAAGCAATCTCCTCACCATCCACGCCCTGCAATTTTTCGGCAATCAGCGCGTAAGCCTTTTCCCAAGTAATCGCCTCACCCTTATCACCGCTGCGCAATAGCGGCTCACGAATGCGATCTGGGTTGTAATGGTGCTGCACACCCGCCTGACCTAAACCGCACAGCTTGCCGCGATTGATCGCGGAATCAGGATTTCCCTCCAGCTTCAACACACGACCTTCACGCACGCGACCGTTGATATTGCAACCCGCGTCGCACTGTGCGCAAGTCGAGTTGTAGTAAACACCGATACTGGGGATCATGTAGTCAGTGGGTTCCGAATACGAAACTACCGTTTCTTTACCATCCTCAACCGAAGTGTTGCCGCAGCCGCTCAACGCCACCGCCGCGCCACCCCAACCCAGCACCTTCAAAAAATCACGTCGATCAAAACTGCTACCCATCATCACACACCCCTTTGGAAAATTTTTAGTGAATGATTATTTGTGGCACTGCCAGCAATCATTCGGACCCTTAGCCGTCAACGCACCCGAGGTTTTTACTACAGGCTTCGTAAAACCATACCAATACGCCTGATTGCCTGCATCTTTGCCGCCCTCAGCACTCACCAGGTGATCTTTCTCATGGCAGCCAGCACAGAAGCCCATCGACAACGTTTTACTGCGACGCGCCACAGTCATCGTCTTCACGTCACCGTGGCAATAGCCGCAAGCCTCCTGAACGGGACGATTTTGCTGAAACACAAAACGCTGTATGTGACGCTCGTGGTTAAAGCGCACGAAATCGGGGAGGTCATGCACCTTCTTCCAAGGAATAGGTGTTTTGGCGGCAATATTCTTTTCTTTACTACCTTCCCAATACTCGAACAATTGCTTGATGCGCGGTGTTTCCTTGACCGACTCGATGCTCTGGTGGCAGCCTATGCACTTTTGCAATGGAGGAATACCCGCTACCGCACTGCGTCGCGCAAACGTGTGGCAGTACATGCAATCGATTTGCATACCGCCCTTTTCGGGATGCTCTTTATTCACATCACCGGCATGGCGGAAGTGGGGGAATTCGATGGGCTGGGCAACTTCTGGACCTAGACTATCCTCAGTCATTCTCGCAGATGGCGCATCAGCGGCATAACTGCTAGCAACAAACAAACCCATCAACAAAACAGACAAACGTAGAAAACGGTGCATCGTAAGGGCTCCCAAACAAACAAACGACCCCAAACTGGCTTTTGCAGCCAGAATGACTGAACAAATAAATCGGATTATTTTGATGCGGCGTGTCGAAGTTATGATTATTATTTGCACTTCAATTTTCCCGCCAAATTACCTTCAGCGCGATGACACACCCGAATAATGTCTAGTCCGAAAAATAAAGTCAATACTGAATTACTCAACTTACTTTTCCGATACACAAAAAAGCTATACACGGCACACAATTACAGCATTTACTTATATTATATTTCCTAACATAGCTGCAAGGATTATTCCGTGAACGAAGAACAAGCCGTACTGGATTTTTTTGCCCAAGCAGAAAACCTGCCTCTAGCACTCGCGGTTGCCGAACAAGTCGACCAACAACGCGAACAACTCAACAACAATTTCTGGCGAGGATTACAGCAATCCCTCAACACACTATGCGCCACACACCCGCTGCCGTGGCAAATTGAAATCACCGAAGACAAAAATGCACCCGATAACCTGGTCGGGTTGCACGGCAGACTGCAAAGCGCGCAACCACTTTATTTGCGCCCCATGATCGAACAACAAAACCTCGGTGGAAAATTGCGCATTTATTTTGGCTTGATGTGGAGTGCGACACACTCCCCCGAACAACTCACCCTACCCGAAATCATTGAACTGAAAGCGTCATTGCAAAAAGCCAATTTCAAAACCAACGAAAGTTTTCTGGGCTGGCAATGGACAACTTTCCATCCGCGCCGCAAAGACTTTTTACTGCGCTACGCAAAACAGCCAGAGATCCTCCACGAGGAGATACTCAAAACACTGCAACCGTTACTCATCGATTTGAACCAAGACATCACCCGCGCCAATGCCGCTCTGCAACACGCTCCACACGGCTTATCTGCTTCCTTGAGCCAATTGCGCACAGAACTTCTCGATTAGGTACTCGGTAAACTTTACAGCAACTAAACATCATAAAAACGAGTCAAGAGTCGCCTACAACGTATTTACAAACTTCATCAGGCATTTTGTCGCCCCGCCATCCCCTGTCCTTGCAGGCATTACAAAATGAGACTTACCCGTCCACTATTTCGGGTCTCGCTCAAACAGGTTATGTCGGGCATACTCATTCACGGTAAAATCCGCGCCGTTAATTTACAACCACAAAAAATCACCATGCGCGTTTCACAATTTTTCATCTCTACCCAAAAAGAGGCTCCTACCGAAGCCGAATTACCCAGCCACAAATTGATGGTGCGGGCGGGCTACATTAAAAAGTTAGCCAGCGGTCTATACACTTGGATGCCGCTGGGCTTGCGCGCGTTGCGCAAGGTGGAAGCCATTGTCCGTGAAGAGATGAATCGTAGCGGTGGAATCGAGCTGTTGATGCCTGCGGTGCAGCCTGCCGAACTGTGGCAAGAAACCGGACGTTGGGATGTGTTTGGCCCGCAAATGCTAAAGATCCACGACCGTCACGACAATTTGTTTTGCTTTGGCCCAACGCACGAAGAAGTCATCACCGACATTGCTCGCCGCGAGATAAAAAGCTATCGCCAACTGCCCATCAATTTTTATCAGATTCAAACCAAGTTTCGTGACGAAGTTCGTCCGCGTTTTGGCGTGATGCGCGCGCGTGAATTTTTGATGAAAGATGCCTATTCATTCCATGCCGATTTTGCCAGCTTGGAAAAAACTTACCAAGTTATGTATGAGACTTACAGCCGCATCTTTAATCGTTTGGGATTAAAGTTTCGCGCCGTAGCGGCGGATACGGGCGCGATTGGCGGGAGTGGTTCGCATGAATTTCACGTGTTGGCGGATTCAGGAGAAGATGCGCTGGCTTATTGCCCGACTTCGAATTACGCGGCGAATGTGGAATTGGCTGAAGCTATTGCACCAACTGCGCCGCGTGCTACACCAACCCAAGAGTTGAAAAAAATTGCCACTCCTGGGCAAAAATCTATTGAGGAAATCGCTGCCTTTCTAAATGTGCCTAAGGAAAAAATTCTTAAATCTATTGCAGTTATAGGTGAAGATGGATTTTTTTCATTGTTACTGCTACGTGGGGATCACACGCTCAATGAGATTAAAGCCAGCAAAATTCCCGCACTGGGAATTTTTCGCTTTGCTACGGAAGCAGAAATTGAACTAAGCGTAGGTTGCCGCGCTGGATATATTGGGCCTGTTAATGCCCCAGTACGTATTTTTGCTGACCGATCAGCTGCTGCAATGAGCGACTTTGTGTGCGGCGCGAATGAAAATGGTTTTCATTTCACTGGTGCAAACTTTGGAAATCAAATTAGGCTTCTAGATGCTGCAATTGAAGATATACGCAATGTTGTCACTGGCGACATTTCACCCGATAGAAAAGGTACTTTGGAAATCTGTCGCGGTATCGAAGTCGGGCATATTTTCCAATTGCGAACCAAGTATGCCGAGGCACTGAAAGCCACGTATTTGGATGCAAAGGGTAAAGCACAAGTGATTGAGATGGGCTGCTATGGCATCGGCGTATCGCGCATTGTTGCAGCAGCGATTGAGCAAAATTTTGACGAGCGTGGCATTACACTACCCACCGCAATGGCACCTTTTCAGATTGCGATTGTCCCAATCGGCATGAACAAAAGTGAAGCCGTGCGCGCAGCAGTTGAGCAGCTTTATCAATCGCTACAAGCCGCCAACATCGAAGTGTTGTTGGATGACCGGGACGAGCGACCAGGCGTGATGTTTGCCGACATGGAGTTGATCGGCATTCCGCATCGCATTGTAATTGGTGAGCGTGGTTTGAAAGATAACATGGTTGAATATCAAGGACGAAAGGACTCGGAAGCGCAATCCATTCCGCTGCAAAACGTGCTGGAATTTATCACCAAAAAACTATGCGGTTAAGAAAAATAGCCTATTTATTATGCCTCGCAACGGCTTTATTTACGCCGTTGTCACATGCTGGAAGCCAAGCAAATACGCGGCTTTCTGCCAGTGTTCGCGCAGTGTTACATAACAGTATTTCAGATATGACAGCACCCAAACTCGCTTTCGCGACACAATACGAGGCGGATGCTTGGCTGAGTGAAATGTCGCGTCGATTGGAAAAACGCATACCTGATAAAACCTACCGCATGGATTTACTAAAAGCGATTCATTACGAAGCAATACGGGCAGGGCTTGAGCCGGAATTAGTGTTAGGTTTAATTGAAGTAGAGAGCGGCTTTAAGAAGTACGCCGTATCAAGCGTGGGTGCTCGCGGCTTAATGCAAGTGATGCCGTTTTGGACCAAGGAAATTGGCACAGCAGAACACAATCTATTTCACCTGCGCACAAATTTGCGTTACGGCTGCACGATATTGCGACATTACTTGAACATTGAACGCGGAGATTTATTTCGTGCGTTGGGTCGCTATAACGGCAGCTTGGGCAAAGCCGAATACCCCAATTTAGTGCGTGGAGCCTGGCTTAAACATTGGACATTGCCGAGCCGTATTGCGAGTAACGGCTAAAAAATCCTACTCGAATTTTTGCCTTTCATACAATCTCCAATCACTTCCAATAAACTGAAACCAGTTATTTTGGTTTGTAATTTCTGATATACGTCTCGATACTTTCCCGCGTAATTTCACCCACCTTATAACTCACTTGCTTGCCTTGCGGGCTATATAAATAACTGGTGGGCAGGGCATCTATCTCGCCGATCTGCGACTGAATTTTTCGATCACTCATCACCACGGGATAGGTGATGCCTTGCTTCTTGGCGAAGGCGGCAACCACTTTTGCCGTGCCGGAATCCATCGCCAAACCAATCACCTGAATATCCTTGCGTGAACTTTGCAAACTGAGCAACTCTGGAATTTCATGCAAGCACGGCGGACACCAGGTCGCCCAAAAATTGATCAGCACCCACTTCCCTTTATAGTCGGCAAGTCGATGCGTTTTGCCTTGCAAATCCTTAAATGAAAAATCCGCCGCGCTTGCCGCAACACTGGCGCAAGTGAGGAGAAGCACCCACATCCAGCGATGCAGGCACAACAACGGTCTAGTGACCATGCTTGTCGTTGCTATCCGAGCTTACATCATTACTGTGACTGGACTCGGCCGCATGGCTGAAATACAACGCCAACGCAATCAACGCGATACTAGCCCCTAGGTACACCAAGTCCAAGGGCGTGGACAAAGTCATGTTCAATGCCTCTTCAAACAACGTCACAATCAGAATCATCAAGATCACTTTGGCCAGGCGGGACTTCAAATCGTCCAAGCTATTGATGACCAAAATTTTGCTGGAAGACTTGCTGCCGTGCGCATCATCAATATCACTGATGAACAACTCGTACAAACCCAGCGAGAAAATCAGCATCACCGTGGCGAGCAGATAACCATCCACCACTTCAACGATGTGCGTCACCGTGCTGTCATGCAGTGCCTTGCGCGCCTCATCGGTCATGCTTGAATCACCGTAGTGCAACACGTGGGCAACCAGATACACCACATCTACCGTTGCCATATAAAAAATGGCAAAGCCTGCCAATAAACTGCCGACCACCGCCGCAATAATGACGAAGCGACTATTCCACAACGAGCTTTCAAACCATTTCTCTAAAAAATTCATCCTGCACTCCCAAGTAATAACGATAGTAAAAAACGCCGCGCATTAGAGCGTAAATACCGCCGCCGAGCAAGTTTTAGCGGGCTGAACGCACCAACAATTCCTGCAAGCTAATGTCAGCATGGTGATCCATTTGCTGCAAATAATTTTCCAGCCACATCCTCAGCGGATCACCCACGCTTTCGGCTGATTCCTCATCTTGGTTTAATACAAACAAGTTAAGTAACTCATTGACCTGAATATGTGATGCATCCTTTAACAACAGCCAGCCCTGCCCTTCCGCTTTGCGTACAATTTTTTCGCTCGCCAGCTTTTCCAATATAACTTCAAGCGCGTCATAACCGAGATGCAATGATTTTGAAAGCACTGGTAACGAATTGAGTGTCCCATGCTGCAAACCTTGCACCATGACTCTCAGTACGCGCAGCGCATCCAACAATTGCGCAGTCGGCGTGTGTTGCTTGGATAATGGCGCGCGCCAATGTGATAGCGATGCAGTGATGAGCGCGCCCACCAAAATAATGAACCACGATAAATAAATCCACAGCAAAAAAATCGGCACGCTGGCGAACGCACCATAAACCAACTTGTAGCTGGGAAAGTGACTAATGTAGTAACCAAAAATTCGGTTCATGCTCTCAAACATAATCGATGCAATGATTGCGCCCGTCCACGCATGGGTACGCGGCACGTAACGGTTGGGCACAAGCTGGTACAACAGGGCAAACGCCAGCGTGGTAAACATCACAGGCAATATCTTCAATGCACCCACGCCAATGACAGGGATGTGTTTGGCATAACCCATCGACAACCCAACCAGCCATGAAGTAAGCGACAAACTCGCGCCAATCAGCAAAGGTGAAAGCGTGATAACCGCCCAATATATGACCAGCCTTTTCATCAAAGGGCGCGGGCGCGATACCCGCCAAATCACATTAAACGCGTGGTCGATGGTGAGCATCATCAACATCGCGGTCACAGTTAAAAATATGATGCCAACTGCCGTTAGGCGTGTGGCACTTTCGGCGAATTGCTGCACGTATTTGGTAATGACCGTGCCCGATTTTTCTGGCATGAGGTTATCAACAAGAAAGGCTTTTATTTCGTTTGAAAAATCCTGGAATACGGGGAACGCTGAAAACATCGTCAACGCGATGGTGATGAGCGGCACGATGGAAAGCAGCGTGGTAAAGGTGAGGCTCGCGGCGATTTGCGCACAGCGATCTTGGCTGAAGCGCATTGCAATGAAGCGAATAAAATTGAAGGCATCACGCCAATTCTTTTGCATAATTTGAGGGTATCTCGAAAAACTTTATTTTTTAAGCTAGGCAAGGCGCGAATAAAAAATTACGACGACACATATTTTTTGATATGTTAGGAGTAATTTTTTATGAGCAACACAGCATAGCGACGAAAATGGAGTTTTTCGAGATACCCTTGATTGATTTCCCTATAATGCGTACATGATAACCGACAAAGAAATCCTCGTGCTGTACTACAGCCAACACGGCGCGACACGGCAAATGGCGCAGTTGATTGCGCGTGGCATCGAGCAGGTTGAAGGCGTACATGCAAGGTTGCGCACCGTGCCGAAAATCTCCACCGTGTGCGAAGCCACTGAAGCCAGCATCCCCGATAGTGGCGCACCGTATGCGGAACTGAGCGACCTCGAAGAATGTATCGGTCTCGCCTTGGGTAGCCCCACCCGCTTCGGCAATATGGCAGGTGCGATGAAATACTTTTGGGATAGCACCGGCAGCTTGTGGATGAAACACGCGCTGGTCGGCAAACCCGCCGCGCTATTTACCTCCACCAGCAGTATGCACGGCGGACAAGAAAGCACCCTGCTGTCGATGATGTTACCGCTGCTGCATCACGGCATGATTATCGTCGGGCTGCCTTATTCCGAACCCGAACTTGCTACCACACAAAGCGGCGGCACGCCTTATGGCGCAAGCCATGTAGCGGGACTCACCAGCGATGCACCGATTACCGATGCGGAAAAAAAACTATGTTTAGCACTGGGCAAACGACTCGCCATCACCGCACTTAAACTCACGAAATGAGACTGATATGAACAACGCAACTGAAGCAAGGAAGATGTTGCGCGCACATCGTTATGGCGTGCTGAGTACCATATCGAAAAAATTTGATGGCTACCCGTTCGGTTCAATCACCCCTTATCTGGTCGATCATGATGGCAGCCTGATTATTCTCATCAGCACACTTGCCGAGCACACAAAAAACATTCAACAAAATTCTCGCGTCAGCCTGATTAGTCATAACCAAAGTGATCCACAGATACAAACACAAGGTCGCATAACGGTAATTGGTGATGCAAAGCTGGCAAGCAATCAAGCGCAAATCGGTCAACGCTACATGCGCTATTTTCCTGAAGCGCAGGCATATTTAGCGATGCATGACTTTTCTCTCTATCGCATCCAAAGCATCGCCATCCGTTATATCGCAGGCTTTGGCGGCATCCATTGGGTGGATATGGAGCAGTACGCGTTGCAAGCTTATCCGCTAATCGAGCAAGAGGACGATGTGATCGCGCACATGAATGCCGATCATCAAGAAACTATGCGGCACTACTGCCAACACTTCCGCCAACACGAATCACTCAACGTCACGATGTTAGGAATTGACTGCGATGGATTTGATGTGCGCGCGGATGAAAAAGTGCTGCGCTTTGATTTCGCGCTGCCCGTAACAGATGCCCAGCAAGCGCGTGTGGCTTTGGTTGAAATGGCAAAGGTCGCCAAGAGTTGATGCAATAGCTGTGTAGTATTCTGGCTTAATCAGCAAATGTCTGGACGAAACTGTCATTTTAATAACTGTTAGGTTCTCCTTATGATTGAAATTGAATTCACGGATTCGTATGTGATTAAAGGGAATCGGCTATCAGTTCGTATTTCGAACACACAAGTTTTTGAATATCGTCAACTCCAGATTGAAGTTTTTGATGTTGGAGTTGCAAACCCATCCCCAAGACTTGGTTTTGGCACTACTCCAACCAGGTTGGAAGGACAGGTTGTTCAGGTTGAAATCGATTCGCAACACCTTCCTATAGGAATCTATGAGATACGTTTGATACGATTACATGACCCAATCGATTCAAATCTTGTTCCGCAAGTTGACTTTACCCCGCGCAGGGACTTTACGAGACAGTTATTCGAGGTGGTTGCATCTCCTGAATCCCATCGTTCAGCTTCAGCCCTCCTAACTCAAGTCCAACAACGTGAAGCCGAATTAGAGAGACAATTTCTATTACCAGTTGATATATGCCAGCCCGGAACATCCATCGCATCAGAGTATTGTGTTTTCGTCTTTGTTCGTGATGTCTTAATCGGTACTTCAATACGTTTTCGCAACTTCGAATTGGTGCCGACTCAAAGCGGCCTAGACTCTAGAGACCCATTGGATTTTGTAAATTGGTTCCTTCGTGAACGTACATTAACGAAACTTCAATTTGTCTATGAGGACGTTATGGCAGAGCGGTCGCGTCAGTCGAGTCCTGTTTGTGTGGTGCACTTTCCAACAATGGTTTCTTCCTCAATTGAGGAAGTGCGGGATTATTGCATCGAACAAACTGGCAAGTTGCTACTGGCGCTATCTCTGTCTAGGGACGCAGGTGGCATTGCGTTTGAAGTGGTCGTCCTAGATCGTCGAATGTACAATGCAACAAAATTTTCGATATCCCCCTCGTATGTTGGAAATCTCCTCACCGGACAACTATCAGGTGAAACTGTCGAAAGTTTAGAAACTTATCTTGGCGGGCTCGCACGCGACCCGATAAATGGATTCCTGGTTGGTCTATACAGAGAGGCGAGGCGAGATCGGAGTCCTGATTTTCAGTACGTTCGATTCTGGCAAATCCTCGAAACTATGGCTGAAAGCGAAAATTATGACCCAATCTCTCCATTGCTCGACTACGAAAACAACGTGTTAATGGATGGGAATCAGCCTAGGCAAAGCAAAGGCAGCGTAAACATAGTTTTCAGGCTGCTTCGCGATACAGGAATTGGTTCGACAAATGAAACTTGGAAGAAGGTTAATGTTTGGTTTGCATTTCGAAATGCGGTGGCACACCATGGTTCGGTTGCTCGATATCCAGAACTGTCTCGCGCCACTGTAAAAGCATGGGCAGAGCTGGGGCATAATGAGATCGTTAAGGCTGCTGGTCATGACAATTTTCTATGGGCACTAAAAGAGGATACAAAGCTATTATTAATGCGGAGATTAGTGGGAAATGCAGGTGGTGTGTAGGCAGCAATCCGCCAGCTTGTGTACGATCAAGTTTGATCTACTATAATTGATACCCATAAAAAACTCCTGAAGCACTGCCCACTATTGTGAGCAGCACGTCAGGAGTTTTGTGTAGCTTGCTAAGTTTACTGTTTAGAAACGGAAGCCAATCTTTGCACTCACAGAATTTGCCGATCCTGTTTTATCCACTTCCAAAGCCAAATTAGTCAGACCCAAATTCAGATTGCCTCCCAAAAATACTTTGGTTTGCTGGAATGATTCTTTGGTCAAGCCAGCAATACCGTTAGGCGTGCTATCCGTCCAAACTACGCCAGCACCTGCGTAAGGGCTGAACATCAGGAAGCCTTTAGACACAGAAATATCCAAGCTCTTAGTGCTCAGTGATAGCTGATTCACGCCAGTCAATTTAGTAATCGCACCGCGCACGCCGACTGCTGGCAATGCCATGCCGCCTTCCATAATCGCATAGCGTAATTCGCCGCCATAGTATTTAACATTGGAACTCGGCACGGCAGAATAAACCGCGCCAATATCAAAGTTCATCGGCAAGCCTTTGTACACATGCAGCTTAGGCACAGGCAAAGTGTTTGAGCCGCCCGTGGCGATGTCCAAATTTCTCATCTTGGTTGAAGTGATTTCCAAGCCCAGATCAAAGCCGGTAATGCCCAACGGGGCGGGTGGCGTGACCGCTTTGTAGCTCAACGCCGCACCCAAGTCTTCGGAGAAAATCTTAAAATTCGCTTGTGCATTTGCACCAGTAAATTGTGATGGGTCAATCGTATTCCCCGCCCACGCTGCTGAAGTAAAGCAACCCAGAACACATAACACTGCTAAATTTTTTTTCATCATAAATAGTCCTTTTGTTTGTTAAAAATTAAGTAACCCTGTTGCAGGCATCAGCATAACGCAATTCATTTCGTGGTGTGTAAGAAACCCTAGCGTTGTTTGCAGTATTCAGGAGAATACTGCAAACAAACATGCACAAAAGAACGCGGCTCACACCGCTGGATCGACAAGCGATATGGCGACTTTATCAACCCCGCCACTCGAAATTTAGCATTACCCAATCCGTAATTGTGCACGCATGATGAATTGTATGCGTTGGGGCGCGCGACTTAGATTTTGCCGTGAATACGCGTCATTTGCTTTTCATTGAATTGAAAATGTGAAAGAATCGGGGCATTAAATTAACCGAGAGTGACGACATGATAGACAGAGAAGGCTATCGCCCGAATGTCGGCATCATTATCACCAATGATGTGCATCAGGTGTTCTGGGGCAAGCGAGTTAGGCAACATGCGTGGCAATTCCCGCAAGGTGGCATACAGCATGGCGAAACGCCAGAGCAGGCGATGTACCGCGAGCTGCATGAAGAGGTTGGTTTGCTGCCCGGCCACGTAAAAATTTTGGGGCGCACGCGCGAATGGATGCGTTATGAAGTACCCAAAAATCCCAATCGCCGTGATGAAAAAAGCATGTATCGGGGACAAAAACAGATTTGGTTTTTGCTGCACTTGGTGGGGCGTGATTGCGATGTATGTTTGCGCGCCAGCCCGCATCCGGAGTTTGATGCGTGGCGGTGGAATAATTATTGGGTGGACATCAACGCCGTGATTGAATTTAAGCGCGAAGTTTACACGCGGGCATTAAACGAACTGGCGGGATATTTGCCTTCAGCTAAAAATCATAAGCACGTGGTGCGACACGTGCATCGGGAAACTCACGTTAGTATTCGATAGATTAGCCACACGAAAAAAGCCCGCTGAAAAGCGGGCTTTTTTGTGAGCAGCGCAGCATGGCGATGGAATTTGAGTTTTTAGTGTTTTCCCGTGCTACCAAATCCACCCACACCACGCTCGCTCATTGGAAACTCTTCCACGATATTAAACTGTGCTTGCATCACTGGCACGATCACCAGTTGCGCCATGCGTTCCATCGGTGTCAGTGTGAAAGGAATCTGGCTGCGATTCCACAGCGAGACAAAAATCTGTCCCTGATAATCCGAATCAATCAACCCGACCAAATTGCCCAGCACGATACCGTGCTTATGCCCCAAGCCTGAACGCGGCAAAATCATCGCGGCGTAACCGGGGTTGGCGAGATGAATCGCAATCCCACTGGCGATGAGTTCGCATTGCTTGGGCTGGATCACCGTGCTCTTATCGATGCAGGCGCGCAGGTCAATTCCCGCAGAACCTGCCGTGCCATAACTTGGCATATTTTCGTGCAAGCGAGGGTCGAGGATTTTTACATCAACCGCAATGTGCTTCATGTTTTAGCTCCCTTAATTTGTTGTGCAATACGATGGATGAGTTGTCGTGCCAGCGTCAGCTTGTCTGAGCGCGGCAAAGTATGGCTGCCGCTGTCGTCAAACAACGTCAATTCATTATCGTCGCTGCCGATGGCTTGTTGTGCAAGGTTGCCCACTAGTAGAGGCAATTTTTTCGCGCGGCGTTTTGCTTCGGCATACTCCATCAGATTTTCACTCTCAGCAGCAAAACCGACACAGAATGGCGGTTTTGGCAAGCTCGCCACATAAGCCAAAATATCAGGGTTGGGCACAAGTTCAAGCATCAGTGTTGTGTTGCTCTTTTTGATTTTTTGTTCGCTGGGTTGCGCCACACGGTAATCCGCCACTGCTGCCACGCCGATAAAAATATCGCAATCCGCCACGCGATTTTTCACCGCATCAAACATCTGCGCTGCACTTTGTACGTTGATGGTTTGCGCACCACTGGGTGGAGTAAGCACAGTCGGGCCGGACACCAGCACAACCTCCGCACCTTGCTCCAATGCGGCTTGCGCGACGGCGTAACCCATCTTGCCGCTACTGCGATTAGTGATGCCACGCACTGCATCAATCGCCTCGTAAGTTGGCCCTGCGGTGATGAGGATTTTTTTACCCTGTAATTTTCCGATAGCGTGCGGAGATAACTCCCTCTCACCTTTGTGGGAGAGGGTTGGGGAGATAACCAGCGACTTGGCTGCCGTTTCTTGGCTGCCTAGTCGAGTGGCTAGTTGTTGCACCAGGGGCGCGTTGTGTAACAACGCTAAAATATCCCGCGCCAAGCCCTCCGCCTCCAACATCCGTCCCATGCCTTCTTCACCGCAAGCTTGCAGTCCACTATCCGGCCCCAACACTTGCACGCCATCGTCTATCAATTGCGCGATGTTGCGCTGCGTTGCGGCGTTCAGCCACATTTCGCGGTTCATCGCGGGAGCGATAATCAACGGACAGTTACGCGCCAAACACAAGGTTGAAAGCAAATCATCCGCCAACCCATGCGCCAGCTTGGCAATAAAATCGGCACTCGCAGGCGCAATCACAATCGCATCTGCCGCGCGGCTCAAATTAATATGCGCCATGCTGTTCGGCACACTCGCATCCCACTGGTCGGTATACACCGGCTTGCCGGATAGCCCCTGCATCGTCGTCGGCGTGATGAAATGCGTCGCCGCCTCCGTCATCACCACCTGCACCGCGATGCCCTGCTTCATCAGCAGACGCAATAACTCCGCCGCCTTATAGGCCGCGATGCCGCCCGTGATGCCGAGCACAATGCGTTTTGATTGGGTTTGTTCCATAATGCTGCGCATCTTACAAGAAAGCATGCGTTGTGGCGAAGGGAGGGTCTTCGTCTGATGGAACAGTTAGCCACTCGACTAGGCTGGCTCATAACGTCAACCAAGTCTCTGGCTATGCCCACGCTAATGAAAATGGTTGGCAATTGCCCACCCTGCATCAGCTATTGGTACACCTACATTCGCCCGCATCAAAACTTGAATGGCAAAACACCTGCTGAGGCTTGGCGCGGAATTGACCCATACAAAAAACCATTCAAGCAAGAGCGTTGGTTTGAAGCATGGGATGGATTGCTAGTGGGGTATGAATTGAAGCATTAACAAACCCCCTCGTTCATCTTGATGCGTAGAAGAGTAAGCATTTTTTAGCGCAGGCACGGGAAGTGTCCGCAAAGTAATGCGTGTGAAGTGAAAAGCAGCACGATGAATATGAAAAAGCTGCACAAAGTTTGGACAACGGGCAAGAATTTTTGGATAAGTAGTAAACGAGAGCATCAAACGACTGATGAGGAGTTAAAAAAATGAATAAATTTCTACACGGAATGGTGCAGCGGACATGCGGACGGGACACCGCCCAAGCGCAAACCTTGCCCGACATGCAGGGCAGCGGCATGGTGCGCGATCTCAGAGAAGCGGCGAGCATCCAGACTGCCGCAGGGCAGGCACTGGCAAGCAAGCTCAACCAATACGCGCAAGCCACTACCCGTCAGGCACAACTGGCGATGCTCGATGATTTAATCAGCGCGTGGGGCAACACCACAGGCTTTGCCAACATGCGCGTGCGGGCAAAACAACAAGGGTTAGGAGATGCGGCGAATGATGCGGTATTTGAAATGTGCGAGATTGCAGCATGAGCCAATTATCCAAGCTACAAAAATTTATCTGGCCTGCTATTTTTTCTTTATTGGCAAGCGGTTTTGCGTATATGTACGTTACCGCCGATCCGCCAGGGTATTGCCGTGCGCAACAGCGATATATTCCTGATGAGGAATTTATCCCAATATCATTAGCGATATGGGATAGGGATATTCGTGAACATAAACCTCGTTGGGATAGAGACCCAAAATTGTTTGAATCCCAGCTTAAGGCTTATGAACGTGGGGAGCGTAATCGTAAGCATGGTGGGTTCATTGCGATAGACCGAAGTGATACACACACCGTTTTTAGGGTGCTGTTCGATTACCAGCAAATTCGAGTGGTGTTAAATGCAAACTCTGGTGATGAGCAAAGATCATTTTTTTATGATGTCTGCGGAGCATTAAAAAAAAATCCATCAATCACTACCACTAACTATCTACAAATTATCAATCAAAAATAGGAGATCATCATGGCATACGACTGGACACAACTCGGCATCAACGAAATCACCAACCTTTACTTGTATGGGCAACTCACTCCACCCGCTGATTTAGCCAGTGCATCTTTGATTAAACCGACTGCTCAAGATGCAATCGGCGCGTCAATTGTAGTGAATACGTCTACATACATGGAAACCGGACCGGGACGGTTTGCGCTGGGGTCAGAATCATCATTGGTGCAGGCATTTTTTTCAAGTTCCACAGACCTCAGTTGGGCGGTTGGTCACGCTTACACCAAAGCCGAGATGGCTCAACAGTTGATTTGGCATGGTGCAACAGATATAAACCTAACTTCTTATGGCATCAATATCGCACAAGTTTATTTGGGTGATTTTTCGCCAGATTATTTGCAGCGCGCCTACGTCTGGAACTCTGGCGCGTTCATGCTTGACAACAACGTGAGCTTTGTTATTGATGCCGACGGCACACGCCATATCGAAAATTATGCGATTGTTCCAAATGGCCCAGAAAATTTTGATTTTCTGGGCGGCGACACATCCACCGTCGCTAATACGGTACTAAAGCCTCTAATTGATCCGTGGGGAATTGGTCGGACGGTGAATATTGATTTTTCAGGGAGTGTTCCGCCTAAGAGCTACACGACTATCGACTATCTAAGCGACGTAGTCATACACGATGCGCAAGTTGCAGCAGGTATAGTTTTGTTCAGTAGTCTAGTAGCAGATTTATCAGGGCTCTCGGATCAATTTTGGACTGCTGGCATCACCAAATTCATCGACCCTCAAAACCGCCCCATTATCTACGGCACAACGGGTTCAGAAACCTTAAACGCAGATTTTTCTTTTACCCAAGCCCCGTTGCTTTTTTCATTCAAACCTAACGGTGTCCGCCTGATTGGCGGTGACGGCAGTGATACGCTCATAGGCGGCAGCAAGGGCGATTTTCTGGACGGCGGCACAGGCAACGACACCCTGCGCGGTGGCGGCGGACGCGACACCCTCAGCGGCGGCGCGGGGTTTGACACCTACGTTTACAACGCGGGCGATGGCATGGACACCATCGACGACAGCGACCACAAAGGGGTCGTCAACTTTAACGGCACCGACCTCGGCATCGGCTTACGCGGCCCCAGCGACGGCGATGATTTCAAATTAAGCAAGGGCGGCAGCTACCGCAGCGACGACGGCAGATACAGCTACGTCTGGGCGGGCAGCGGGGCCAACCTCATCATCAACGGCAGCATCACGGTGAAGAATTTTAATAATGGGGATATGGGCATCACCCTGTGGGATCGCTCAAAGAAACCCAAAATCGATCCCGCGCAAGAAATCCCCTACGTGGTGGACCCGTTCACCCTCGACCTGAACGGCAACGGCATCGAAACCGTTGCACTGAGTACCCCGCCATTATTCTTTGACCTCAACGCCAGCGGCATCAAAAGCAGCGTGGGCTGGATCGCGCCTAGTGATGGCTTATTGGTCATGGACAGGAACAACAACGGCGTGATCGATAGCGGTGCAGAACTGTTTGGCGATGCCACCCCAAAATATGCAGCAGGAACAACCGCCCCTTCGACTGGCTCAGGGCGAACGGCAGACGGCTTTGCCGCCTTAGCGCAAGAAGACAGCAACCACGATGGGGCGGTGAATAACCTCGATGCCCACTTCGCCAACCTGCGCGTGTGGCAGGATGCCAACCAGGACGGCATCAGCCAAAGCGACGAACTCACCACCCTGGAGCAACAGGGCATCATCAGCTTTAACACGCAGCGCACCCCGCACAGCCAGACCCTGACCAACGGCAACCAGATTGCCGACCTCGGCACGTTCACTAAAAGTGACGGTACAACGGGATCGGCAGGCACGGTGAACCGCACCGCCGATGTCAACCTCACCGTTGACACCTACACCCGCACCTTTGCCGACAGCATCCCGCTCACCGCCCAAGCGCAAACCTTGCCCGATATGCAGGGCAGCGGCATGGTGCGCGATCAGGTTTTACTACAGCGCGTGGGTCTTAAGCCAATCTTGCAACGCGGCATCCACACGGGTTTG
Organism: Gallionella sp.; assembly: GCA_040079595.1. Classification (GTDB taxonomy): domain Bacteria; phylum Pseudomonadota; class Gammaproteobacteria; order Burkholderiales; family Gallionellaceae; genus Gallionella. Next base: position 24,481 of record JBEBKA010000003.1, on the reverse strand, counting down.
CCAGCCCGCACCCGTCGCCCGAAATGCTTCCAGCACATTTGGGGTAAGCCGAATCGTAATGCGCTCTTTAGTGGGTGCAAGTTGCGCCCCTCGTGTGCGTCGAGCCAGCTTGGTTTGCAGTGATTTGGGCAATGCAGAAAAAGGCACAGACTTGCGTGCTTCCACCGTTGTCCACTCAGGATTATCTACATCCAGCAATTCAGAATTGGGTTTGCGTTTCATAGATTGTCACCTCTTTTTTATTAGCCTTCCTAAAACTGATTACACGAATGCCCCGCTGCGTTTCCACAAACACCAAGGCGTGCAAGCGTTGCCCCAACAAGCCCAAGGCGCGCATCCGCACCTCACCATAATCGCGCCGCAGGTCTGGTGAAAACAAAGCCGTCTCAAATTCAAACTCCACCACCCGCTCAAAAGACAAATCGCGCATCGCAATGTTGCGGGCGTTTTTAGCGGGATCAAACGTGATTTCCATAATTCATATTGTATGTACAAAATAATAGGCAGTCAAAACTTATTTCGGATACGCGATGCGGCGAACGACACAACCACCCAAGCATGGGGGATTGCAGCATGACCCCGCACACACTGTTGAAGCGAAGCACCAAACTGGGATTGCTGTTAATGATGGGGGTGAGTTGGGGTAGCGCGTTCAATAACGCGGCGAATGATGCAGTGTTTGAAATGTGCGAGATTGCAGCATGAGCAAGATAATAAAAATGACACGTAAACCATCAGTCTTGATGATGATTGTATTTGGTGTCTTGGCGCTCTCGTTCTACAAGTTAATTGTCGTGGACCGTATGGGGTTTTGTTACAAGCGACTTTGGTTTGTATCAAGTGAAGAGCTAATTCTCAAACAAATAAGCACTCTAATGAAATCCAAATCTGGAGTAATGAAACTGGATGCCGCAGATACCAGTCCAGAAGCCTATCTAGCCCGCCACCCGAATTGTTGTCATGTTAGTTGGGGTACTGAGCACCCGTTTCAACGCGGGTTGATTCACTTCGGTTCGGCGGAAGTGAGAGTAACCTACGAATTAAGTGACGAAGGGAAGAAACACTATGGGGCAGACAACGTAGAAAATTACTACGAATTTATCGTGGACTACACTGCCTGTGGTGAGCCATTACACAATACAGGCACATCAACAACTGCACCGATTGCACGCTAACCGACAACACCCCATCAACTATCACAGGAGATTGCATCATGGATTACACCTTAAGCACCTTGAGCATAGAAACCATCACCAACTTGTATCTATACGGTCAACCCACTAAGCCTACCGACCTAACAAGTGCGACGTTAATTCGGCAACCAGAAGTTGCACAAGACGATCCCGCACTGACTACAGCAAGCGTAGGGTGGGCAACTCGTTGCCCACGCGGTTATTGAACTAAATCGGTGAGCAAATAAAACTTGCCCACCCTACGGAGGTGCTGTTCATTATGTCGCGTTATCGTCGTAGCTTGGTTGGGGGAGGGACGTTTTTCTTTACGGTCACGCTGGCTGATCGTCGGGCTTCTTTGTTGGTCGAGCAGATAGAACGTTTACGCGCGGTGTATGCGCGTGTGCAGCGCGAGCATCCATTTGAGACGGTGGCGATTTGTGTGTTGCCCGATCATTTGCACGCGGTGTGGACATTGCCTGCTGAGGATGCTGATTTTTCGTTGCGTTGGAGTTTGATTAAGGCTGGGTTTTCGCGCGGACTGGCTGCTGCGATACGTCGGAGTGAAAGTAAGGTGGTCAAGCGCGAGAAGGGTATATGGCAAAGGCGTTTTTGGGAACATCAAATTCGTGATGATCTGGATTTGCAGAGGCATGTGGATTACATTCATTTCAATCCGGTGAAACATGGGCATGTGGCAAGGGTTGCAGATTGGCCGTATTCTTCGTTTCACCGTTATGTGAAGCAAGGTGTTTATCGGTTAGAGTGGGCTGGCGGTGTGAAGGATATTGGGTGTATTGGTGAAATTTAATAGAAGGTGGGCAGGTGTTGCTTGCCCACCTTACAAAAAATTATGAGGCGCAATGGCAATCACAGACTGGCCTGAAGGCGAACGACCCCGCGAGAAACTTTTGCAAAAAGGCGCGGCAGCTTTGTCCGATGCGGAGTTGTTGGCGATTTTTTTACGCACGGGAGTGGTGGGCAAAAGCGCGGTGGATTTGGCGCGTGAGTTGCTCATTCGATTTGGCAATTTGACACAAATGTTCGCCGCCAGCGAAGCGGATTTTTGCGCGATACACGGCATGGGGCAGGCGAAGTTTGTGCAGTTACAAGCAGTGCTGGAAATGTCGCGGCGTGCCTTGAACGAGGAGATGCAACGCGGTGATGCGCTCAACTCTCCGCGCGCGGTGCGCGACTATTTGCAACTGTTATTGGGCAGCCGCCTGCAGGAAGTTTTTGTGGTGCTGTTTCTCGATACGCAGCATCGGGTAATTGCCACGGAAGAGTTATTCCACGGTACGCTCAGCCAGACCAGCGTGTATCCGCGTGAAGTGGTGAAGCGCGCGCTGGCGCACAATGCCGCTGCGGTGATCCTCGCGCACAACCATCCCTCTGGTGTCGCCGAACCCAGCCAAGCCGACCAACACCTCACGCAGGCATTGAAGCAGACCTTGGCGTTGGTGGATGTGCGCGTGCTGGATCACTTTATTGTGGCGGGCGGGCGAATGCACTCGTTTGCCGAGACGGGGTTGCTGTAAAAGTTGAGCGTAGGTTATTAAAACGGCAACTTCAAATGCGGTGCGGCTTCCTTGAATATCGCACGAAAGTCATTCTGAATTCGTTGTAAACCAACCTCAGTATCAGCCTCAAAACGCAGCACAATCACTGGTGTAGTGTTGCTAGGGCGTGCCAAGCCAAAGCCGTCGGCGTATTCAACGCGTAGTCCATCCAGCGTGATGATTTCTTTTGCATCCGAAAATCTTGCGGTGCGCTGCAATTTTTCCAGTAGTGCGTGGTTCTCGCCTTCAGCGGTGTGAATGTGCAGTTCGGGCGTGCAGACTGCATCGGGCAAGGTGTTCAGTGTGTCGTTCGGGTTGGCTACTTTGCTGAGAATTTCCAGTAAACGCGCACCCGTATAAAGCCCGTCATCAAAGCCATACCAGCGTTCTTTGAAGAATACGTGACCGCTCATTTCACCCGCGAGTAACGCGCCCGTTTCGCGCATCTTGGCTTTGACGAGCGAGTGTCCGGTTCTCCACAGCGTGGGTTTGCCGCCATGATCTTTAATCCAAGCAAATAAATTGCGCGTGGATTTGATGTCGAAGATGATTTCCGCACCCGGGTTGCGACTCAGTACATCTGCCGCAAACAACATCAATTGGCGATCAGGGAAAATAATCTTGCCGTCTTTGGTGACGACACCGAGCCGGTCGCCATCTCCGTCGAAGGCCAAACCCAATTCGCTGTCATTGCCACGCAGGGCATTGATTAAATCGACAAGATTTTTGGGGTCGGAAGGGTCGGGGTGATGGTTGGGGAAATGCCCATCCACCTCGCAAAACATTTCAGTCACGGTGCAACCGAGTTGGCGATACAGGTTCGCCACATAAGCCCCCGCCACGCCATTGCCGCAATCCACCGTGACGCGCATTGGTCGGGCTAATTTAATATCAGAAACAATTCGCGCCATGTAAGCCGCGCTGATGTCTTTTTGCACGTAGCTACCGTTGCCATGCGTGAGGTTGTTTTGTTCGATGCGTGTGCGCAATGACTGAATGGTATCGCCTGAAAGTGTCTCGCCATCCAGCACCATTTTCAGGCCGTTGTAGTCAGGCGGATTGTGGCTACCCGTGAGCATTACAGCGCAGTTGGTTTGCAATTGGTAGGCGGCGAAATACACCATCGGTGTCGGGACACAGCCGACATCAATCACGTTGATGCCGCTCTTTTGAATGCCTCGCGCCAAGGCAGCAATCAATTCGGGGCCGGACAAACGGCCATCGCGGCCAATAGCAATGGTGTGTTGTTTGCGTGCAGTAGCTTCTGAGCCGATAGCATGACCGATGGCTTCAACGATTTCAGGTGTGAGCGTTTTGCCGACGATGCCGCGTATATCGTAAGCTTTGAAAATTTCCTTGGGTAAATTTTGCATCATGGTGGGTCTCGCTATTTTTGTCGGAGTTGTTGGAATTTTTCCCACACCAAGTCGGGTGTGAGCTGCATCATGCAGTTGAAATGTCCCAATGGACATTCTCGTTTGAAGCACGGACTGCATTTTATGTCGAGTTGCATGACATGCGCATGACTGGAGAGCGGCGGGGTGAACTGTGGGCTGCTGGAACCGAACAAAGCAATCATTGGGCGATCCAGCGCAGCGGCAATGTGCATCAAGCCGGAGTCGTTGCTGACCACGAATTGAGCGCAGGAGAGCAGGGCGATGGCATCGCCCAAATCTGTTTTGCCGCACAAGTTACGACAATCCGTTTTGCACAGCGTAACGATGTTGTCCGCCTGTTCCTTGTCTTTTGGCGAACCGAGCAGCCACACCGCATAGCCTTCTGTATGCAGGCGATGCGCTAGTTCGGCAAAATAAGGTGCAGGCCAACGTTTGGCAGGACCATATTCTGCGCCGGGGCAAAATACTGCAACTGGTTTATCCAGTAATAAGTTAAGTTTCTTGAGTGTTTCACTACGATGAGTATCTGACACAGCAAGTTTTGGATTGAGCAAAGGACTGGGAATTGTGCCATCTCTAGTTTCAGCAAGTTGGGCAAAGCGTTCCACCATCAGCGGCAGTTTGGTCTTATCCAATTTACGTGCATCGTTGAGCAAACCGTAACGTGACTCACCAATGAAACCAGTGCGTATAGGAATGCGTGCAAAAAATGGGATAAATGCGGATTTCAATGAGTTGGGCAAAACGATAACCTGATCGTACTGCGCAGCGCGCAGGTGCTTGCCAAGACGGTAGCGTGCGCCGAGTTGCAACGCGCCATGCGGAAAAGGGTTGGTAATGACTTGTGAAACTTCGGGCAGGGCGCGCAACAGCCCTGTCGTCCAAGGCGGGGCGAGTATGTCAATCTGGCAATCAGGGTATCGCTGTTTAAGCCGATTCAACATCGGCTGCATCAACATGCAATCGCCAACCCAGCTAGGGGCGATGACTAATATCTTATGCATGGTGGGGAAGCTATTGAATTGCGCAGCAGTCTTTTAATGATGACCTTTAGGCCGCTCACCCTTAAATTTATACAATGTCCCACAATACGGACAGCGCGTTTCGCCGCCATGGTTCAACGGCAAGGTGACCCTGGGATGAGCGTTCCACACGTTCATGTTGGGCATGGGGCAGGTGAGCGGCAAGTCTGCTGCGGTGACTTCCATATAGCGTTGGGTGATATTTTCTTTGCTCACGAACTATCTCCTTATACGTAGTCGAGCCAATCGGTATGCTTTGGGTGCTTGCCCGCCACGCAATCGAAAAAAGTACTTTGTAATTTGGTGGTGATCGGACCCCGCGAACCCGCACCAATGACACGGTGATCCAGTTCGCGGATCGGTGTTACTTCGGCGGCTGTGCCGGTAAAAAAGGCTTCCTCCGCGCAATAGATTTCATCGCGGGTGATGCGTTTCTCAATCACTTCGATGCCCATTTCTTTGGCCAGCGTGATGACGGAGTCGCGCGTAATTCCTTCGAGGCACGAGGTTAGATCAGGCGTGTAGAGCTTGCCCTGTTTAACGATGAAGATGTTTTCGCCCGCACCTTCAGCAACATAACCATCCACGTCGAGTAATAAGGCTTCGTCATAACCGTCATTGGCAACTTCCTGATGCGCGAGGATGGAGTTGGCATACGTGGTGACCGATTTGGCACGGCACATGTTTACGTTAACGTGATGGCGCGTGAAGCTTGAGGTTTTGATGCGTATGCCTTTTTGCATGCCTTCATCGCCCAGATAGGCACCCCACGGCCAAGCGGCAATGGCAACATGTGTTGAAAGCGTTTTGGCGGCGATGCCCATCGCTTCCGATCCGTAAAAACAGATTGGGCGGATGTAGCAGGATTCCAGCTTGTTGGCGCGCACTACTTCGCGGTGTGCTTCCATGATGATAGCCTTGTCGTAAGGCATACGCATTTGGAAAATATGCGCGGAATTGAACAGGCGGTCGGTATGTTCCTTCAAGCGGAAAATTGCCGTGCCCTTTTCGGCCTTATAGGCGCGAACGCCTTCAAACACACCCATGCCGTAATGCAGAGTGTGGGTCAGTACGTGAGTGGTGGCATCGCGCCACGGCACGAGCTTGCCGTCATGCCAGATAAAACCGTCGCGGTCGGACATCGACATAATTATAGTTCCTTGTAATTGATTCGGTATTAAGGATGGAATTCTAACGATTTCCATCCAAGTTATGAAGGGTAATGTCGCCCTAAAATCCATAGCTCTCAACTGTGCCACAAACCAGCTTTCCTCAAACCACATCGGATTGATATAGCTCAGTCTCGAGTGAAGTCTTCTGTGATTGTAGTACGTCAGCCAGTCTAATGGCGTCATCTATCGCTTAATGCTGCATTTCAAATGCGCATACCGTATAGCTTATCTACCTTCACAGATCCCCACAAGTTTTTAGTAGCGGCGTTACCCCAAATAATTCCTTCGCGACTCATTGAGCTTTTCGTGCCGTAGGCAATCAGTTTGTTTTGGAATGCATGGACGGTCAGAAATTCTCGAAAGCCATCGAATTGGCTATCCCAAGACTGCCATGCAGCTGCGCATCGTTCATTTGCTGCACCAGACTGAGTTATGTGAGTTGGAGTCTGCGCTAAATCGATTTGCTATCCAGCTTGAAACTTGGATGCCGCAGCAGTAATGAAATTCAGCTAACACAAAATGAGCAATATCCGATTGGGAGGCAAGATGAAGGAGCGCACGTGTCATAATTTATGGAAACACCAATAGGTAACTATTACGCTGCTAATCTAACTGGCTGATAGCAACCTGCGTGGCAGCAACGACTGCATGTCACGCATTTCAGGACGCGTTGACTGCCTATAGTATGCAAAGCTCTATGAGCCGCAAAGGAAATTGTTAGGACAATGCCCCCACTGAAAGCTTGTGGGGGTCTTTGAAGGTAGACAGATTACACGGTATGCGGTTTGAAACACAGCGTCAGGCGATGAATGGAGTCATTGACTGGCTGATGTACTGTAACCACAGCAGACTTCACTCGAGACTGAGCTACATCAGTCCGATGCAGTTCGAGAAAACTGGTTTGCGGCACAGTTGAAGAAGGTCGCATAATGAGCGCGTTAAGCGATATGGATTTTAGGGACAAGGTCAGAGTTCAATGTTTACAAAAGCGAAAAATGGTAATGCATAAGAGTTTTCTGAACAGGTATTCCTCGGTATTGACATTGTTTTTATTGTCCATTACCCCTTTGGGGGTTTTTCTTTGGGAAGGGCATGTCGGTTTAACTTTAGCCGATGAAGGTTTTCTTTGGTATGGCGCGCAACGGGTCATGTTGGGCGAAGTGCCGATACGCGATTTTATGGCATACGACATAGGTCGTTATTATTGGTCGGCTGCATTCATGAATATATGGGGCAGCAATGGCATTATCGCGCTGCGATTTGCGATAGCAATTTTTCAAGCAGTTGCGATCTACATTAGCTTAGCCGCGTTGGCGCGCTGCTCCGCAAAACAAAACTTACCATTTTTACTGTTAGCATTAACAATACTCTTGGTTTGGATGTCACCACAATTCAGAGTGTTTGATATTGCGCTGCCCCTTATCTTAATTGGCACACTTTCGTTTCTTGTCGAGCAACCATCCCAACGCCGATATTTTTTGACAGGCTTGGTTATCGGACTAACCGCAATTTTTGGGCGAAACCACGGCTTATACAGTGTGTTGGGGAGCTTGGGCATCATTGCGTATTTGGCGATCAGGCGCGAGAGCGGTGCAAGCCTAATGAAAGTTTTTGCCTATTGGTTATTGGGCATCATTGTTGGTTATTTGCCCATGCTGGTGTTCCTGCTGACGTCTCCCGGTTTCGCGCAGGCGTTTTGGGAAAGTATCCTGTGGCTCTTTGAAATCAAAGGTACTAACCTGCCTTTACCCATACCGTGGCCGTGGCTCGTCCCTTTTGGAAAATTATCCGTCATTGAGATAATACGCGGACTGGCATTGGGATCGTTGTTTATTGCCATTGTTGTGTTTGGGATAGTCGGCATTGTTTGGGCAATACGGAAAAAATTAAAAGGCGAGGCTGTTCCAGCGGTGCTGATTGCGTCAATTTTCCTGGCACTGCCTTATGCGCACTACGCTTATTCGAGGGCGGATATTACCCACCTTGCACCAAGCATCCCGCCTTTTTTGACGGGTATGTTGGTCGTTATATTTGCTATCCAGTCGGGGAAGGTCAAGTGGTTGTTTGCTGCGATCCTTTGCGGGGTGAGTCTATTGGTTATGTTGCCCACACATTATGGCTGGCAATGTTATTCCACACCTTCGTGTGTGCAAATAGACGCCGTTGGAGATAAGCTTAAAATTGACAAAGACGTGGGCAGAGATGTAGCGTTCTTTGACAGGCTTGTGATGTCCCACGCACCAAACGGCAGAGCTTTCGTTGTTTTCTCTATTTTCCCAGGGGTGTATGCCGCGCTTGAGCGGAAATCACCGATATGGGATATTTACCCGCTCTTTCCTCGCAGTGTCACTTTTCAAAAGAAGGAAATTGAGCGAATCAAAGCAGCCGATCCGGGATTCGTGTTAATTTATGACTATGCACTCGATGGGCGTGATGAATTGAGATTTAGTAATACCCATCCCGTTGTATATCAATATATTCGTGATAATTTCGAGCAATTTCAATTAAACGGATACACTAACCCAGTGTTAAAATTTTACAAAAGCAGAGAAAGGTGATGTTTGATCCAGAATATGTGCCAGCCATTTCGGCAGAGTGCCGAAATGAATTGGGCATATGCCAAAATTTTGGTTATTTCGAGCAAGTATCAAAAATGCGCCTGAACTTTCTCGGAATGCGTCCCGTCAAAAGCTAAACCTGCGGATGCGCCCGCTCCAATTTGTCGTGCAACTTGTTAAGCGCGTTCAAATATGCTTTTGCCGAAGCCACCACGATGTCTGTATCCGCGCCCTGCCCGTTCACAATGCGTCCCGCCTTGGACAAGCGCACGGTAACTTCGCCTTGTGCATCCGTGCCGCTGGTGATGTTGTTCACCGAGTAGAGTTGCAACTCCGCGCCGCTGTTGGCAATTTGCTCAATCGCTTTGAATGTCGCATCCACGGGCCCGCCACCTTGTGCTTCAGCTTGATGCTCGGCATTGGCAATGGTGATGGTCACTTTTGCAACGGGCAAGATTCCGGTTTCAGAATGCGCGCGCAACGACACCAAAGCATAGTGTTCGCTGACTTTTGCCACCGCCTCGTCGCTCACCAAAGCCTGCAAATCCTCATCGAAAATTTCGTGTTTGCGATCTGCCAATTCCTTGAAACGCGCAAACGCCACGTTGAACATCTCTTCCGAATCAAACTCAATGTTTAATTCGGTAAAGCGTTGGCGCAAGGCATTGCGCCCGGACAATTTTCCCAAGGTTAATTTGTTGGCATTCCAGCCCACATCTTCGGCACGCATGATTTCGTAAGTCTCGCGGTGCTTCAACACACCATCCTGATGAATACCCGACTCATGTGAAAACGCATTCGCGCCGACAATCGCTTTGTTGGGCTGTACCGGGTATCCCGTAATGCTGGAGACCAATTTTGAGGTGGCCACGATTTGTGTGGTGTCGATGCGCGTATCTAAATTGAACACGTCACGGCGCGTTTTCACCGCCATCACGACCTCTTCCAATGAGGCATTGCCCGCACGTTCGCCCAAGCCATTGATGGTGCATTCCACCTGACGCGCGCCATTCAACACGGCTGCCAACGAATTCGCCACCGCCAAACCCAAGTCGTTATGGCAATGAGTGGACCAAATCACCTTGTCGGAATTCGGCACGCGCGCAATCAATTGCTGCATGCGCTCGCCCCAGGCAAAGGGAATGGAATAGCCAACCGTGTCCGGCACATTCAAGGTTTTTGCACCGGCTTGTATCACCGCATCAAACACGCGCACCAAAAAATCAATGTCGGAACGCACCGCGTCTTCCGCAGAAAACTCTACATCGTCGGTATATTCCAACGCCCATTTCACTGCTTTCACTGCACGCTCGACTACCTCATCCTGAGTCATGCGCAATTTGTGCTGCATGTGTATCGGCGAGGTGGCGATGAAGGTATGAATGCGCCCCGACTTCGCAGGCTGAATCGCTTCACCCGAACGACGTACATCATTCTCAGTTGCGCGCGCCAATGAGCATACCGTGGAATTTTTTACCATTTCTGCCACGGCACGTACTGCTTCAAAATCACCCGGACTCGCAGCGGCGAAGCCCGCCTCAATCACGTCCACGCCCAATTTTTCTAACTGGCGCGCGATGCGCAACTTCTTTTCCTTCGTCATCGCTGCGCCAGGACTCTGTTCACCATCACGTAACGTCGTGTCAAAAATTATCAATTTGTTTGTCATGTTGTACTCCAATGAAAATAGGTTAAACCTGCGCAACCATAATGGTATGCGCGCTTAATACAAAAATTTATGGGGGTGATTAGCGCGTGCCGCTACGCAGCAGCAGCGCAGCCAACAGGCTGAACGTGGAATGAAGAATTGCGATGTGGGCAGAGAAGTGCATGTACGTAAATATAACGGCTTTTATTGCTTCAGGCAATGGGTGGCGACTTGCTCTTCCGCCGCCAAACCCACATCACAGGACCTGACACGGCATAGCACATGAATAAAGCGAACAACACGCCGGGTGGATAGCTGGAAATCAGGATAAAAAATAACGCGATTAAGAAAATCACTATAAACGGGACGCTTTTGCGCATGTTGAAATCTTTGAAGCTGTAGAACGGTAAGTTGCTAACCATGCTCAAGCCCGCGAATATAGTGAGTCCGCCAGCATACCAACGCACATCTTCCCCGGTGATTTCGTAGTCATGCATTACCCAGACAAATCCGGCGATAAGTGCCGCCGCCGCAGGGCTGGGCAAGCCTTGGAAGTATCGTTTATCAACCACCTCGATATTGGTGTTGAAGCGCGCAAGACGCAGCGCAGTAGCCGCACAGTAAATGAAAGCCGCAAACCAGCCCCATTTCCCCATGCCTTTTAACGCCCATTCATACACTACCAAGGAAGGTGCTACACCAAATGAAACCATGTCGGAAAGGCTGTCGTACTGTGCGCCAAATTCACTTTCAGTATGCGTCAGCCGCGCCACGCGACCATCCAGCGCATCCAATACCATCGCGATAAATATCGCAATGGCGGCAAATTCAAACTTGCCATTCATTGCTTGGACGATAGCATAGAAGCCTGAAAAAAGCGCACCCGTGGTGAAAAGGTTAGGCAGCAAATAGATGCTGCGTTTGCGCAAATTCATTGTTTTGCGAGAATTGAATTCATCCATATTTTTTCCAATTCAATTTATGAATTTTCAGAGTATCAGGTTTGCGTCAGCACTGCCAAATGATAGGGGATGAGGTAATTTACAAAACCTTAATGAAATAGGGTGGACATGCCACCCTATTATTCTTGAAGCGGTGACTCAGCTTAGTTCTTGCTTTGATCAACCAATTTATTTTTAGTAATCCAAGGCATCATACCGCGCAATTGCGCGCCGACTGTTTCAATGGGATGCTCGGCATTCAAACGACGACGCGCGGTCATTTCCGGATAGTTGGTACGTCCTTCCAAAATGAAGCGTTTTGCGTAGTCGCCATTCTGAATGTTCTTCAGGCATTCTTTCATCGCGGTACGTGCTTCGTCGCCAATCACACGGTGACCCGTTACATATTCGCCATATTCTGCGTTGTTGGAAATCGAGTAATTCATGTTGGCAATGCCGCCTTCGTACATCAAATCCACAATCAACTTAAGTTCATGCAGACATTCGAAGTACGCCATTTCTGGTGCGTAGCCCGCTTCAGTCAAGGTCTCAAAACCGGCCTTAACCAATTCCACTGCACCACCACACAAAACGGCTTGTTCACCGAACAAGTCAGTTTCAGTTTCTTCACGGAAATTGGTTTCAATCACGCCGCCTTTAGTGCCGCCATTTGCTGCGGCATAAGACAATGCGATGTCGCGTGCTTTGCCTGATTTGTCTTGAAACACGGCAATCAAACTTGGTACGCCGCCGCCTTTAACATATTCAGAGCGCACAGTGTGGCCAGGACCTTTTGGTGCAATCATAATCACGTCAATGTCAGCGCGCGGTACAACTTGATTGTAGTGAACGTTAAAACCGTGTGCAAACGCCAATGCCGCGCCAGTCTTCATGTTTGGTGCAATATCTTCGTGGTAAACCTGAGGAATATTTTCATCCGGCAACAACATCATAACCACATCCGCCTCTTTTACCGCAGCGGCAACTTCCATCACCTTCAAGCCAGCACCTTCTGCTTTGATCCATGACGCGCCGCTCTTACGCAAGCCAACGGTGACATTCACGCCAGAGTCACGTAAATTTTGCGCATGCGCATGACCTTGTGAACCGTAGCCCACGATAGTGATTTTTTTGCCTTTGATTAAGGATAGGTCTGCATCTTTGTCGTAAAAAACTTTCATGTCGTTCTCTTTCGTTTAATAAAATTAGTTAGAAATTACAGCTTCAAAATTCGTTCGCCTAAGCCAATTCCAAGCGCACCCGTCCGAACGGTTTCAAGAATTTGCTCACGCCCGACAATCTTCAAGAAGCCATCTAGCTTAATGCAGGTATCGCACAACTCTACCGTGCAAGTCGTCTCCGATTCATTGATAACAAGCCCTTGAGCCGTGGCAACTGCACGCTTGAAAGCATCACGCTCCGCTCCACTGGCACGCACCTTGACTAACATCAATTCACGCTCCAAATGCTGGCCTTCATTCAAATCCATCACCGCCGCCACATCAATCAGTTTGTTCAACTGCTTGTTGATTTGCTCAATGACAGCATCCGAGCCATGCGTGACGATGGTCATGCGCGATAAGGTTGGGTCTTCGGTTGGAGCGACTGTCAGCGATTCAATGTTATAGCCACGTGCCGAAAATAATCCCGCCACACGAGACAATGCACCCGCTTCGTTTTCCATCAGCAAAGAAATGATATGTCGCATTACAAATCCTCCGACAAAATCACTTCAGACAAACCTTTACCGCCTGGCACCATCGGGAACACGTTTTCGGTTGGATCGGTACGAAAATCCATAAACACCAAATCATCCTTACGCGCAAAGGCTTCCTTCAATGCTGGTTCAACATCAGAAGGGTTATCCACGCGTATGCCAATGTGACCGTAGGCTTCAGCCAACTTGACGAAATCCGGCAACGCATCCATATAGGACTCAGAATAACGATTACCGTGGAAAAACTCCTGCCACTGACGCACCATACCGAGATATCGATTGTTCAACGAAATCACTTTGATTGGCAGATGGAATTGCTTGCAAGTGGAAAGTTCCTGAATGTTCATCTGAATGCTGCCTTCGCCTGTCACACAAGCGACCGTTGCACCGGGGTTAATCAGTTGCACACCCATCGCGGCAGGTAAACCAAAGCCCATGGTGCCTAGACCACCTGAGTTAATCCAACGACGCGGTTTATTAAACTTGTAATATTGCGCCGCCCACATTTGATGCTGACCTACGTCCGAAGTCACAAAAGCATTTCCGCCGGTAATCTCGCTCAGCTTTTCAATCACGAATTGCGGCTTGATAATTTCAGTGGAATTTTTATAGCGCAATCCACCACCTTTAACACGCCATTCATCCACCTGCTTCCACCAAGCGGCCAAGTCATTCGGATCGGGGCGTTTCGGACTAGCGCGTAATACTTCCAACAACTGCTCTAACACCAGCTTCAAATCGCCCACTACAGGCACATCCACTTTGACTCGCTTGGCAATAGACGAAGGGTCAATATCGATATGAATAATTTTGCGCGGAATTTGTGCGAAATGTTCTACGTTGCCAACCACGCGATCATCAAATCGCGCACCGATGGCAATCAACACATCGCAATACTGCATAGACATACACGCTTCATACGTGCCATGCATACCGAGCATACCGACGAATTGCTTATCGTTAGCTGGGTATGCACCCAAACCCATCAAGGTATTAGTACAAGGAACGCCTAGCAATTTCACCAGCTCAGTCAACTGTGCAGATGCACCCGCAAGCACCACACCGCCCCCACTGTAAACCATAGGACGCTTGGCTTCCAACAACATTTTTGCGGCACGTTTAATCTGCTCAATGTCACCCTTACCTACCGGATTGTAGGAGCGAATCGACACGTTTTCGGGATAAACAAATTCAGTTTTATGCGCGGATATATCTTTAGGAATATCTACTAGCACGGGACCGGGACGACCCGATTTAGCGAGGTAAAACGCCTTTTTAATGGTCGGCGCAATGTCCTTCACATCTTTAACTAAGAAATTATGTTTAACGCAGGGGCGAGTAATACCAACCGTATCAACTTCCTGAAACGCGTCTTCACCAATCGCATAGCTAGGCACCTGCCCGCTAATCACCACCATCGGAATTGAGTCCATATACGCCGTAGCAATGCCTGTCACCGCATTAGTCAGCCCCGGCCCTGACGTGACCAATGCCACACCCACCTTCTCGGAAGAGCGTGAATAGCCATCCGCAGCATGCAGCGCGGCTTGCTCATGGCGCACCAGAATGTGCTTAACCTTATCCTGCTGACACAGCGCATCATAGATATGCAAAACTGCCCCGCCAGGGTAGCCAAATATGTATTCGACGCCTTCTTCCTGCAAACATCGAATAGCGATTTCCGCGCCTGTCAACTCCATCACAAACACCTTAAAATTTAGCAAAGTAGAACCGCGTAGGATAATGTTTGGCGGGGATTTGGTCAACCTTCAACCTAGCCCAATGACAAATGAGTCGAAACGATAGGACATACTTTCAACACCGAGGTGGCTAGCGAGGCGGAAGTTCAAATCATGGGGGCATGATTGTGATTCTATGGCTCACAAAGATTGCACCAAATAAACACCCCATAAAACCAAACCTGCCTGATTAAAAACAAAAGCGTTATTTCATATTGGCTGGTATTTGGTTCAGGTCAATGTGCCGTATCTCAAAACCGCGATCTTTGTAAAACTTATATCGCTCTCGCCCCATGCGGCTATCCGCTTCATCCACACTGACAATTTCTATCACGCGCTCAAAGCGGCTAAAAAAATTGATCGTTTGCGGATGCAGACTAATCAATAATTCGTGATCGGGAAATTTATCGTCATCGTGATTGATAACCACAGGGATTGTTTCAGCCTCCGCCGTATTGCTGAGGCAATGCGGAATAAATGCATTAGCGGGGAATTCCCAAAGCAGTTTATCCAAGGCATGGCTGGTGGAGCTGTCGGGTGTGCTGAACATCACCCGCACCCCGCTCTGCATGGCCTTGTGGCTCAACTGACAAGCGGTGCGCAGCTTGTCAGTTGAGCCTGTATAAAAATCTACTTTGGTCACGATTGGGATGCGGTGGATGAGATGGTTGAAGTATAACAAAAGACGCAGACGGTCTCAGAGCGTGTGGTGAATGCTGATTATCGTCCCAGTAAATCGGTTATGCAGATTCGCCGAATTGTGCGAAGCGTTCACTCATTGCGATGAACAACTCCTTCTCTTTCGGGGTCATGGATCGAAAATTCTGAAGAAGTGCCTGCTGTGTTCATTGATGCAAAATTGACTACGGCATTACTGGATCGACTGACGCATCATTGCCACATCATCGAAACTGGCAATGCGTCGTTCCGCTTCAAGCAAAGTAGCGAATTAGCCAAGGAGCGCATCAGGTCACGCGAGAAAGTGAAACGTTCAACTACAACAGAGGAGGTGGAGCCGTTCTAAAGCAGACAGGCCGACAGTCTAAACGACAGTCGGCCTGCGTCCTTCAAACAATTAAGGAGGTATAAAACCAATCACAGTCTGGTCGCCGCGTAGTACGCTACGCAATCCGTTGCCTGGTCAGAATTCAATCGGTACAGCTGGTCACATTTCTTTCGGCATCAACACGGTGATGATGGCTAAATCAAGGTCGGAATATGCCTTGGCTGTGCGCTTGGCACGTGAGCCGAATGCCCGCACTTCATATTGCGGGACGTGATGCGCCAAAATGTCGCGCACGATTCCCCAGTCACGCGGACTGAGGTCTATCGGCGGCATGTTTGGGGTGGTCATGCGAGGTTATTCTTTGCGATGAGTTGTTGATACAGGTAACGGGCTTCCTCCAAAAAATCAGGTGCGATGGCGTAAACGGCTTCGGCTTTTGCGCCGAGTTTAATCTATTTGGATTCTTGATAGAGATTCTTCAGCACCCGCTGCGGCAGTTAAACGGGCGACATTATCCCGTGTGAAGAAGCCTTGAAAATCACCAAAACGTTGCACGTACTCAATAATCAAAGCGGAAAATGTCGAGGCAGTAGAAAAGATTTGCTTCAAGCCATCGTCTCGCGATCCGACCACTTCCAACAGGAAACCTTTGCCTTGACTGGAGATGGCTTCAACCAAAAATTCGATATTCTCTTTGCCGCCCCGCTCACCATCTTTAACTGACAGAGCGATGTGATGCAAACGCGCGCCATAGTTCCGAACAAAAGTTTCGGTTGGTGATGGCAGTCCGTCCAAATGGTTCACACAGTAAGGCTGATTGTTGGCAGTGAATACTTTTGCCGGGCTAACCGACTCCGCCACCGCTCTAACGCTCTTGCATACGTTGGTCGAAGAGTTTTGGTCGGCTATGTCATAGCTGCCCCAATAGTAATAGCTGGATAAGGCCAGATATTCGAGCAATGCCGCTTCGCGATTTTGGCTGTATACACGTGTCGCAAGGTGATCAATGGGCTGAATGAGGTCAGCTATATCCATTTTTTTCTGCAATGCCTTGGCTTGCTCATAGGCATCCTGAGCTTGAGGCACGATGCTGCAATTCCCCAGCGGGTGATAAACACGAACTTCATTGGGTGCGCGTTCCATATAACCCACCACATTTTGCGTATAGGGCGAAGGTTTGCTGATGCTTACGTTAGATGGAAGATCCAGTTCAGCCAGTGCATCGGGAGAGAAGAACCGAAATTCTCGCGCTTGTTGCAGTGCCAGCACTTTTTCGCGGTCATTCACCCTGAGAATTTCTCCCAAGTAGCGGCTGTGCGGGCGTTGCAAACCGGCAGGATGAAGGTCATTGAGGCTGCGAAAAATATCGTAATGATCCGGGTTTTTCACTTCGCGCAACAGGATGTCTGGTGAGTTCATATCGACGCGAAGGATATGCGTTAAATGCCCGGGACTATCTAGCGTCACCAGATAATGATAAGGCGTCATCAGGGCGAGTTCGGCGATGTACTCGATGGAGTTGCCCGGTTCGACAGTGATCATGAGTGCTTCAATTCCGCCTATCATGTCAGTTAGTCCGCAACGATCTCGCTCCTCAAGCACTCGTTGTAAATAGGTTTCAAAAAAATTCGAGTTGAGCTTGTCGCCGTTACGTGTTCTGCCTGTCGATATCATTTTCTGATCGGTTATATTTTGCATGTTGGATTGCTCATAAAATTCAAAAAAGCCGCATCAATCCGAACTTACTGCTGTCCCTGTTGAGCCTGCTTTATCATCTCGCTGGGCGGTCCCGAAAAACCTTCCATCAAGGATTCCGGTGCGCGACGCAAATCAAGCGTGAACGGGTAATCGGGATTGCTTCCCTCGCGGCGAATATGCATCTCGCCCGGTGTATGGCCGTGGTTCCAGAAACGCGCCACGCGGCGTGCCTCGGCTTCGTTGGCATTAACCGGAAAGGTATCGTAATTACGACCGCCGGGATGGGCGACGTGATAAGTGCAGCCACCTATCGAACGCCCGCTCCAGCTATCCACCAGATCGAACACCAACGGAGCTTGAACACCGATGGTCGGATGCAATCCAGATGGCGGAGCCCACGCACGGTAACGCACCCCGGCAACATATTCGCCACGTGTGCCAGTAGCGGTCAGCGGCAACGGACGACCATTGCAAGTGAGAATGTGGCGGTTATCATTCATGTGACGCACTCTGACTTGCATACGTTCGAGCGAGGAATCAACATAACGAGCCGTGCCACCAGCGGCGACTTCTTCGCCCAACACATGCCAAGGCTCGATGGCCTGGCGTAGTTCAATCTCGATGCCCTGATACACCACAATGCCGAAGCGCGGAAAGCGGAATTCAAGGAAAGGCGCGAACCACTCGAACTCAAAGGCGTAACCAGATCGTTGCAAATCCAGCACCACGTCGCGCATATCCTGAGCCACGAAATGCGGGAGCATGTAACGATCATGCAACTCGGTGCCCCAACGATTCAGGTTGCCGGTATAAGGTGTTTGCCAGAAACGCGCAACGAGCGCACGCAGCAGTAACATTTGCAGCAATGACATTTGCGCGTGCGGTGGCATCTCGAAGCCGCGAAATTCAACGAGTCCTAAACGTCCTGTCGCGCTGTCGGGCGAATAGAGTTTGTCGATGCAAAATTCAGCACGGTGCGTATTGCCGGAGAGATCGACCAACAAATTGCGCAGCAGACGATCCACCAGCCAAGGTTGCAGACTTTCCTCGCCGGGCTTCAGATGTTCCGCCATTTGCTGAAATGCGATTTCCAACTCGTACAGGCTTTCATGTCGCGCTTCATCCACGCGCGGCGCTTGGCTGGTGGGGCCGATGAATTGACCGGAAAACAAATAGGACAACGCGGGATGATGTTGCCAATAAGTGATTAAGCTCATCAGCACATCGGGTCGCCGCAAGCAAGGTGAATCAGCTGGTATGGCCGCACCGAGCGTGACGTGATTGCCGCCACCCGTGCCGGTGTGACGGCCATCAATCATGAATTTTTCTGTGCCCAGTCGCGACTGGCGAGCTTCTTCGTAAAGCGTCTGGGTATTTTCCACCAACTGCTGCCAGGTGCTGGATGGATGGATGTTCACTTCGATCACACCGGGATCGGGTGTGATGCGAAACTCCTTCAGTCGCGGGTCGGATGGCGGTGTGTAACCCTCCAACCGTAGCGGCAGTTTCAATTCGGTAGCACTCGTTTCTATTGCTGTAATCAGCGCCACGAAGTCTTCAAGCAATAACACAGGTGGCAGGAACACACTCAACACCCCCGCACGTACCTCCGCACACAAGGCGGTATGTATGATTTCGCGCGGATCGTAACTGGCCTTAGGCAAACTTACTGGGGCTCTCGAGTTCTTGATCAGCAGCGCGGCATCGGGTGACTCATTGGTGGCATCTAGCGGATCGCGACCAATTTCTTCTTCTTTGTCAGCAAGTGCTACCCAAGGCAAAGAGGCCAAAGGCAGACGCAGCCCTAGCGGCGAATCACCAGCGATCAAATACAAATTCTCGCGGCGCAGCGGCCAGGTGCTGGAACGAAAACCGGCCGAAATAATAGCCTTGGCAGCTTGCCGACTCTTAGCAGGTGGGAGTGCCTTTAGCGGCAGTACGTAACCCACCGGTTCTCCCAGTCCGCGTTCGATTAGTTTTGCTAACCGTCGCCGCTCATCATTTTTACTTAGATCAGATTTGAGTGGGTCGAGATTGTCGGGCCAGCGTTGCTCCTGATCGACAACCTGAGTCACATCTTCAAAAGCCGGAATAACAAAACCTTCACTTAACCCAAGTTCATGCGTGAGTCGCTGCATAAAACGCAAGGCATCTTCGGTTGTGTTTGCACCGCTACCGCTTGTTGTCACCAACAACTTGCGATCATTCCAAAGCGGTTTGCCGTCGGTACGCCAGTAACAGCCTAGCGCCCAGCGCGGTAACGGCTCGCCCGGATACCACTTGCCCTGACCGAAATGCAGCATCGCGCCCGGCGCAAAATGGCCTTGCAGGCGAGCGAGCAAATCGCCTGCAAGTTCAAGCTTCTTATCGGACAACGCGGTGATATTCCACTCTGCTCCTTCCATGTCGTCGATGGAAACAAAAGTCGGTTCACCGCCCATGGTAAGACGCACATCATGCTTCTTCAACTCAACATCCACCTGATGGCCGAGGTCGAGCATCTCCTGCCATTGCGCATCGGTATAGGGCCGGGTGACGCGAGGGTCTTCATGGATGCGAGTAACTTGCATGGCAAAATCAAAGTGTGTTTCGCACACTTCGGTGACTCCTATGACGGGTGCAGCCGATGACGGCATCGCGGTACAAGCCAGCGGAATATGGCCTTCTCCGGCCAACAGTCCCGAAGTTGGATCAAGGCCGATCCAGCCTGCACCCGGAATGTAAACTTCTGTCCAGGCGTGCAAATCAGTGAAATCGTGGTCAGTACCGGAAGGGCCATCAAGCGCTTGGACATCGGCCTTTAGTTGGATCAAGTAGCCTGATGCAAACCGCGCTGCCAATCCTAAATTACGCAGTGCCTGCACTAACAGCCAAGCCGAATCTCGACACGATCCGCGCTTGAGTTCCAAGGTTTGTTCTGGTGTCTGCACACCCGCTTCGAGTCGAACGATATAGCCCACATCACCTTGCACGCGTTGATTGATTCCTACCAGCATATCAATGGTACGCAGTGGCTTGCTCAACAATTCTTGTTTGGTACGCGTAAGCCAGCCTGTCAACAAGGGTGTAACCGGATCAACCTCAAGATACGGACTCAACTCACGCTTCAACTCATCTGGATAGTCGAAAGGAAAATTCTCGGCGAATTCGTCCATGAAAAAATCGAATGGATTGATCACCGTCATGTCGGCGACCAGATCGACCGTAATTTTTAACGACTCGGCTTTTTCCGGGAACACTAATCTGGCCACCCAGTTACCAAATGGATCTTGCTGCCAATTCAGGAAATGTCCGGCAGGTTCAATGTTCAGCGAGTAGCTATGTATCGGCGTGCGACTATGTGCGGCGGGGCGCAAGCGTATCTCGTGCGGCCAGAGATTGATCGCACGATCAAATGTGTAGCTAGTCTGGTGATTGAGTGCAACACGGATGGTCATTTGGAGCCTTTCTGGTGGGATACTACTTAGTTGCGGAACGACAACCGCTAACTACCATTCAAAATTCGGCAATTGTGCAAAGGCGCGGCGCACCCCTTCGCCCCAGCTTAATTTTAATCGTTGCATATAGGGGTCTTGGTCGTCGAATCGATGTATGTGACCGAGTTGCAAACTGTTGCGGTGATAACAAGCAAGATCAATGGGCATGCCTACCGATAAATTCGAGCGCATGGTCGAATCGAAGGAAACGAGCACGCATTTAATTGCGTCATCCATACAGGTGTCGTCTTTAATCACTCGGTCAATAATAGGTTTGCCATATTTGACTTCGCCAATTTGGAAATACGGTGTTTCTGGCGTTGCCTCGATGAAATTTCCTTCTGAATAAATCATGAAAAGACGTTGACTTTCCCCCGCGATTTGCCCGCCAACAATAAAGCTTGCGCTGCAATCCACGTTATTTTCCTGCAAAAATGGCCCGTCACGGTGACGCACTTCACGAAGTGCAGCGCCAACCAATTCTGCCACGTCATACATCGAGAAAACGCTCATCAAATTCGGCTCAAGGTTGCGGCGGATCGCCTGTTCAAGATGGTTAATGGTGGCTTGCGTAATGGCTAGATTTCCAGAATTAACCATAGCCAGCACCCGATCACCGCTACGTTCAAAGGTGCGCATTTTGCGAAAGGTGGAAATATTGTCGATGCCCGCATTAGTGCGAGAATCTGACGCAAAGACGATGCCCGCATCAATCATGGTCGCGACACAATAAGTCATAAAAATTTACGTTTGAGCTTCATTGAGAAATATTATGAGCAACAGTCAACATCATGTGCTGAAAGCTACTAACTAGCTGTAGCATCATTTATCCTTGGTCCAGAAATAGGTGGTGTTAATCAATTCACCCAGCAAGTAGATGCGTTCAAGAAATTCGGTCAGATATTCGTGTAACCCGTATTCGAAAATCTCATCAATGCTGCCGAAACGCAGCTCACTATGCAGCATACCGCAACGTCGCAATAGTTCGCCTGAGCGCGGCCCGTTGAGTTCTTGTAACAAGCGGCCCACCTCGTTCATACAAGCCGTTAGAGAACGCGGCATATCGGGGCGCAATACCAGTAATTCGGCAACACGTTTAGGCGTGAGCTGATCGCGATACACTTTGCGATAGGATTCGAACGCAGATACTGAACGCAGGAGTGCGCCCCATTGGTAGTAATCAGCGGCACCACCCACTTCACTTGGGCTGGGTAATAAGATGTGGTATTTCACATCCAAAATGCGTGCGGTGTTATCGGCTCTTTCTAAGAAAGTCCCTAAGCGGATAAAACGGAATGAGTCATCGCGCAACATCGTGCCATGGGCAATCCCTCTGGATAAATGCGAACGTTCCTTAACCCACTCAAAAAATCTCGCAATGCCATCTTCTGCAATTCCTTGTGTTTGTATCTGGTGCATTTCCAACCACGTGTAGTTGAGTACCTCCCACATTTCCGAGGTGATTGCACCCCGAACGGCACGAGCATTTTCGCGTGCAGCAAAAATACTGTTATAGATACTGCCGGGATTTTTTTCATCGAGTGTCATAAAGTGCATCACATTGTCAGCGCTTGGCTCGTTGTAGCGCGCTTCAAAATCTTCATGCAATCCGCTGATTGATAACATGGCGCGCCATTCTTGGTGCGGCGTGCCAGCGGCATGTTTGAGCAGTGACAAGCGGTAGGTTACATCCAACATACGGGCGGTATTTTCAGCTCGCTCCAGACTACGACCCATCCAGTACAGGTGATCAGCGGTTGACGAAAGCATATTAGTTTTCCAATACCCAAGTATCTTTGGTGCCACCGCCCTGAGAAGAATTGACGACTAGCGATCCTTCTTTCAGCGCAACACGGGTGAGTCCGCCCGGCACCATGGTGATTTCTTTGCCAGACAGCACGTAAGGCCGCAGATCGATATGTCGCGGCGCAACGCCGCTTTCAACATAGGTCGGGCAAGTTGATAAAGATAAGGTTGGCTGCGCTATGTATCCTTCCGGTGCAGCGATAATCTTGTCGCGGAATAATCTAATCTCATCTTTCGTCGCGGTCGGTCCAACCAACATGCCATAGCCACCCGAACCGTGAACTTCCTTAACGACAAGCTCTGACAAATGCTCAAGTACATATTTGCAATCATCCGGTTTGCTCAATTCCCAGGTGGGTACATTGGAAAGGATGGGCTCTTCTCCACAGTAAAAGCGGATCATTTCCGGCACATGCACATAGATCGCTTTATCATCTGCAATGCCTGTCCCCACCGCATTTGCCAGCGTAACATTGCCTGCGCGATAGGCTGAAAATAAGCCCGAAACGCCTAACATGGAATCTTTGCGAAAGGCGCGTGGATCAAGAAAATCGTCATCGATGCGGCGATAAATTACATCAACGCGCAGTGGTCCTTGAGTGGTGCGCATGAACACCATTTCATCGCGCACAAACAAATCGTTGCCATCCACCAACTCAACGCCCATTTGTTGCGCCAGAAATGCATGCTCAAAATAGGCACTATTGAATTGACCCGGAGTAAGCACCACCACATTGGGATTGGCGATGCCTGTCGGCGCGACCGAGCGCAAGTTATTCAATAGCAGATCAGGATAGTGATCGACCGCAGCAATCGCATGACGCGCAAACAACTCCGGGAAAAGCCGCATCATCATTTTGCGATCTTCAAGCATGTAGGACACCCCAGACGGAGTGCGTAAGTTGTCTTCAAGCACGTAGTACTCGCCCAGTTTATTTCCACTATCAGCACGCACCAAATCAACCCCAGCTATATGAGCATAGACCTGCTCGGGTACATCAACGCCCACCATTTCTTGGCGAAATTGCGAATTGCTCAGTACTTGTTTTGCAGGAATTAGCCCCGCTTTAAGAATTTCCTGATCGTGATAGATATCGTGTAAAAATGCATTTAAAGCTTTAACACGTTGTCGTAGTCCCTCAGCTAAACGCTTCCACTCATGCGCCGGAATAATGCGCGGCACGATATCAAAGGGAATCAGGCGTTCCTGACCTGTGTCCTCTCCATACACTGCAAAGGTGATACCGACCCGATGAAATGCGATGTCAGCTTCCTCACGTTTGCGGGCGAGTATTTCATCTGGGGTGGCTTGCAGCCAACTTGCATAGTCACGATAACTTTCGCGCACCAAGCCGTCAGCAGCATACATTTCGTCGTAAGCAGTTTTCATCGCCTAATCTCAAATCAAATTAGAATATTCTCAATTTATTGATAAGCACTAACCATACCAAGAATAACTTTCCATAGAATCATTTGGTTAATTAGTAGCTTGTTAGGCGTAGCACCGAAGCAGTGCGATGCAACAAGGGTCGATTCAATAAACGAACTGCTTTGGTGCCTTAACCTAGGC
>JBEBKA010000002.1:0-75671 GCA_040079595.1 Gallionella sp. | reverse complement strand
GTGTTAAATTGAAATTTAATAATCATTTAAGGATCACTCATGGCATACCAAATCGAACCCTCCATCCCGCACGGCACCCCTTCACGCGTCGGCATTTTGCTCGTCAACCTCGGCACGCCCGATGCGCCTACAGCCGCCGCCGTACGTCCTTACCTCAAAGAATTTTTGAGCGACTCGCGTGTGGTGGAAATCCCCAAGCCGATCTGGTGGTTAATTTTGAACGGCATTATCCTCAACATTCGTCCGAAAAAATCCGCCGCGAAATATGCTTCAGTGTGGCTAAAAGAAGGTTCGCCATTACGCGTTTACACCGAGAAGCAAGCCAAGTTATTGCAAGGTTATTTGGGTGACCGCACAAAGGCTGCGTTCGTGGTGGACTACGCCATGAGCTATGGCAATCCGTCTATCGCCAGCGCGATGCAAAAACTCAAAGAACAAAATTGCCAAAAGATTTTAGTCGTACCGATGTATCCGCAATATGCCGCCAGCTCCACGGCAACCGTGTTTGATCTGGTATTCGGCGCAATGCAAAAAATGCGCAGCATGCCCGCCGTGCGCACTATCCGTAACTTCCACGACAACCCTGCTTACATCAAAGCCCTGGCGAACAACGTCAACGATTACTGGATGAAACATGGTCGCCCCGAAAAGTTGGTGATGAGCTTCCACGGCGTGCCGCAATACACCTTGGACAAAGGTGATTTCTACCATTGTGAATGCCACAAAACCGGACGTTTGCTGGCGCAGGAACTCGGCTTGAAGCCTGAGCAATACGCGGTCAGCTTCCAATCGCGCTTTGGCAAAGCGGAATGGATCAAACCCTACACCACCGCCACGCTACTTGAACTCGGCAAACAAAAAACCAAACGCGTGGACGTGGTCTGCCCCGGCTTTGTCGCGGATTGCCTAGAGACGCTGGAAGAAATTGCGATGGAAGGCAAAGAAGATTTCCAACACGCGGGCGGCGGCGAATACCACTACATCCCCTGCCTCAACGAACGTGGCGACTGGATACACGCCCTCACCGACATGGTGCTGGAAAACCTGCAAGGCTGGCTGGTTGAGCCGAATGCGGCGGAGTTGGAGCAGAGCAGATTAAGGGCTTTGGCGATGGGGGCGAAGAAGTGAGATTGATTGCCTAAAATACAATAGGCTTCATAAACTAGGACATGATGGCTTTCTTACGACGCAATCTGCTTGACCTGTTGCTGTGGATTCTCTTTGTTGGGTGTCTGCTTCTCATGTTCAAAACCAGCACAGACCAACGACCAGAATTCGTCAAAGGCACCACCCTCGAAGACATCTTTCGTCAGTTTTCGACGGGCAACCAGATCATCTTTGATATCACAGTCGGGATCCTTGTTAGTCTTTTCGTTTACTTGCTTGTGGTTCGCCTCCCTGCTTGGCAAAAGAAGAGGCGACTCATGGCACATCTGCTGAGACAATACGACATATTGAAAGAACAATGTCTCATGCATTTTCTTTGGGCTTGCAAGCAACCCGCAGAATCGAGTCTGATTGACCAATTAAAAAACCTTAAGGAATTCAAGAAATTTTTTGAGGAACCAGTCTCGGATGGCCAGAATCGCTGGCATGCGGTACTCAACGGTCTCACCGAGGATTACGTTCAAGCATTGGTAAGGGAACTTGATCTATTTCGTGGAGAACTCGACTATGCTCTGACAGCAGTAGAAGTGACTGATGACAAGGTCTTTAATTTCCTGCGGGATTTGACTCAGATACTCCAGAGAAGCCGTTACTGGTCTGACCGCGAAGATCAGCTCAAGCCACTATCGCAATTCATGTGGGCTATGTTCACTGGCTGGGACTTCGCGCAAGGCTACACGGGGCGAGACTTTGTCAAGGAAATGGTGAGCACCATATAAGTATTCATAAACCTTGTAAGGCGCAATAGCAAAATGACCGCATCAAACCCCATAGGCATTTTCGATTCCGGTGTAGGCGGCTTGTCGGTGCTACGCGAGATTCGTCGTGAGTTGCCGCATGAAAACCTGCTGTATGTGGCGGATTCCGGACATGCGCCGTATGGCGACAAGCCCAATCATCGCATCGAAGAACGCGCGCTGGCCATCACCGAATTTTTAATCAGCCAACACGCCAAAGCCATCGTGGTGGCGTGCAACACCGCAACGGGTGCGGCAGTGGCCACGCTGCGCGGCCAATTTCCCGTGCCTATCATCGCCATCGAACCCGCCATCAAACCCGCCGCCGCGATGACTAAATCCGGCGTGGTGGGTGTGCTGGCAACCAGCAGAACCCTCGCAAGCGAAAACTTTGCCAAGCTCACTTCACGCTTCGGTGCAGAGGTGAAAATTTTGGTTCAGGCCTGTCCGGGGCTGGTTGAACAAGTGGAAGCAGGTGACCTAACGGGCAACAAAACCCGTGCATTGCTTGAGCAATATCTGCTGCCCTTGCTACAACAACAAGCCGACACCCTCGTGTTGGGCTGCACCCACTACCCGTTTCTCACCGCGTTGATTCAGGAGATTGCAGGTTCGCAAGTGACCATCATCGACCCCGCCGCCGCCGTGGCACGCGAACTGCGCCGCCGATTGGAGAGTGCCAAATTGTTATCCGAGCAAACTCGTTTGGGGGAAGAAAAATTTTGGTCGAGTGGCTCGCCTGAATTGACCAAGGCTGTGATGGGGCAGTTGTGGCGGGGTGATGTTGAGGTGGTGGGATTACCGAACGTGGCTGCGATATAGGACACGCAAACTTTACTAAATCATTCCGTCATTCCCGCGAAAGCGGGAATCCAGCCCAAAAAAACGCCCGCGTAGCGGACAAAACCGAAATGTTGTCCCGCGTTGCGGGCATACTTTAATCAACTGGATTCCCGCTTTCGCGGGAATGACGAAATTTAACTTTTGCAGATTTCTCTGAACAACTAATTATCACTAATATGAGCATGCGACTCTTCAGCCAACTCGCCCGTGTCAGGGTCTATCCAATCGGCGATTCCAATTTCATCTTCTGCCGCATCGGCTTCCAGTAGATCGCCTTCCTCTTCTTCGATACCATCTTGCTCCAGCATGTCTTGCACGGCATCAAATCGGGTTGCAAAAGGGCCATATTTTTTCTCGGCAAAAATATCTTGCCAATAAAAACCATCCGGCTTCTCGATCACACGCTTAACATCATAGTCAGGTAGATTTTGGGTATTTGGCATGATGACCTCCACTGATTATTAGGCTTTGTGTCGATAGCCTAAGGTTTTATTCTACAACTTTATAAAATGCTCACGGTAATGTTTCATCTCGCTGATAGATTCGTGAATATCCGCGAGTGCTTCGTGCTTGCCGTGCTTCTTTACGCCCTGCGCCATGTCAGGTTTCCAGCGTTTGGCTAATTCTTTGAGCGTACTCACATCAAGGTTACGGTAGTGAAAATAGTCTTCAAACTTCGGCATCCAGCGCGCTAAAAATCGACGATCCTGGCAGATGGAGTTGCCGCACATTGGCGAGGTGCGGGTGGGTACATATTCTTTAAGAAACGCCAACATCTGCTCCTCCACCACGGCATCATCTAACGTGGAAGCTTTCACTTTGTCGATCAAACCCGATTTACCGTGTGTCGATTTATTCCACGCATCCATGCCGTCCAACACGCTGTCCGCTTGATGCACGACCAACACGGGAGCTTCTGCAATTGTTTCCAGATTGTTGTCGGTAATCACAATCGCCACTTCAATGATGCGATCCGTATCGGGGTTTAAGCCCGTCATTTCCATGTCTATCCAGATAAGGTAATTCTGATTTTGTGCCATAATTGCTCGTCGAAAATTTGAAATCTAAAAGGTGTGTTGTGCGACAAGCATACTCCAAAAATTACTTCCATGACTGATACGCAATTCACTTTTATTTTTATCGCTGCCTTGGCAATTTCTTCTCTTGCCAAGTTTTGGTTAGCGCGTCGTCATCTGGCACACATTGCCGCACATCGTGCTGCTGTGCCTGATGCGTTCCGCGAACAAATCGAATTGACAGGCCACCAAAAAGCAGCGGACTACACCAGTGCCAAAACACGCTTCGCTTTGCTTGGCATAGGTTTCGATGCCTTGATTTTATTGGCTTTCACACTGGGTGGTGGCATTCAGTGGCTGGCTGATATTTGCAATGGCTGGTTCAGCTCACCACTGATACAAGGCATGGCGACACTGGTAGCGGTGCTGGTATTGTCGTCGCTATTGGAAGCACCATTCAACTTGTACCGCACCTTCGTCATCGAAGCCAAATTTGGTTTCAACAACATGACTTTCTCGCTGTATTTGATCGACGCGCTGAAAGGTATGCTGATAGGCGCGGTGTTGGGCCTGCCACTCTTATTCGGTGTGCTGTGGTTAATGGAGCGCATGGGTGATTTGTGGTGGTTGTATGTGTGGGGCGTGTGGGTAAGCTTTAATTTATTGCTGCTGTTTATTTACCCGACATTTATCGCGCCGCTGTTCAACAAATTTTCACCCTTGCAAGATCAAACCATGAAGACGCGCATTGAAACGCTATTAAGCAAATGTGGCTTTACCTCTAGCGGATTATTCGTGATGGATGGCTCGAAACGCAGTGCGCACGGCAACGCTTATTTCACCGGATTTGGCAAAACCAAACGCATCGTATTTTTCGATACCCTGCTGGAACGCTTGAGCATCAATGAAGTAGAGGCGGTACTCGCACATGAACTCGGTCATTTCAAACACAAACATGTGGTCAAACGCATCGTGATGACTTTTGTGATGAGCTTGGGATTTTTATGGTTGCTTGGTGTGCTGATGCAGACCACCTGGTTTTACCAAGGCTTGGGCGTTACGACTCAGTCGAAAGCAATCGCACTGCTGTTGTTCTTTTTAGTGCTGCCCGTATTCAGCTTTTTACTCAGCCCTATCCTGTCAGCGTATTCGCGCAAACATGAATTTGAGGCCGATGCGTATGCCGCGAAACAAACCGCATCGGGTGATTTGGTGACTGCGTTAGTTAAGCTGTATCAAGACAATGCTTCGACACTGACACCTGATCCGCTGTACTCAAAATTTTATGATTCACATCCGCCAGCTGCGGTACGCATTGCCCATTTACAAGCTCAATAAGGAGATCACCATGAAATTTATCACAATGTTAATTCTGTTAGTTGCAGCCACCACCGCCTCCGCCAACCCATTTCCCAAAGGCAATGCCGAGGCAGGCAAACAGCTTTTTGACAAGAACAATTGCAACCAATGTCACGACACCATCATGGGCGGAGATGGCAATCAGATATTCCAACGCAAAGATCGCAAAGTGAAAAATGCTGCCGCCATGATTAAGCAAATGAATTTTTGCGCGGGCAATGTGGGTATCACGCTGACTCCCCAAGACGAACAAAATTTGGGAGCGTATCTCAACCGTTACTACAAATTAAAGTGAGGTGCAATCATGGACACTGTATGTGATTTAACCAATAAGCAATGCAAGCCTTGCGAGGGCGGCATGCCTCCGCTCACCCAGGCCGAGATTGATGTTTTTATGAAAGGGCTGATTGGTTGGAAACAAAGTGGTGCGGTGATTAGCAAGGTATTCGACTTCAAAAACTATTACCCTACCATGGCGTTTGTAAACGCCGTGGCGTGGGTATCTCACCGCGAAGATCATCATCCTGATTTAGCAGTCGAGTACAACAAATGCACTGTGTCTTACACCACCCATGCCATCAAAGGCTTGTCTGAAAATGATTTTATTTGCGCCGCGAAAGTGGACGCATTGATGAAGGTTTGAAGCTGCAAGGACAAATCGTGGCGGCCTTTGGTCGGCACTATTTGGCAGAACTACCCGATGGCGAGATTTTAGAATGCGTGCCGCGTGGCAAAAAAAGTGAGGTTGCTTGCGGCGATATAGTCGAAATCAATCGCATCGCGGCTGATCAGGGTGTCATCGAACGCATCTCCCCGCGCACCTCTCTGCTGTATCGTTCCGATGCCTTTCGGCAAAAAATCATTGCTGCCAATGTCTCGCAACTCATCATCGTGGTCGCTACTGAGCCATCGTTCGACGATGAATTGATAGCGCGCTGCCTGATTGCGGCACACGATCAAAACTTAAGCACGCTCATTGTGCTGAACAAATGCGACCTGCCGCACAGTGGCGCAATCGCTCGTGCGCAACTTGCCGCCTATCGTGCCATCGACTACCGCGTATTGGAGCTATCCGCAAAACAAGATACCTCGCCGCTGTTACCTTATCTGCAAGATCACACCAGCGTGCTGGTCGGACAATCAGGGATGGGGAAATCGACGCTCATCAATGCCATCATCCCCGATGCACACGCTGCCACGCGCGAGATTTCCACCGCACTGGATTCCGGTAAGCACACCACCACTCACGCACGGCTCTATCACCTGAACACTGAAAGCCACATTATCGACTGCCCCGGTGTACAAGCATTCGGCTTGCATCACCTGAGCTTAGGCAGGATAGAAGAATGCTTTATAGAGTTCGCGCCCTATCTCGGCCAGTGCCGTTTCGCCAATTGCAGCCACACGCACGAGCCAAACTGCGCGCTGCTCAATGCCAGAGATAAAGGAAAAATCGATGCTCGAAGAATGCAGTTATTTCAGCAGATTACGGCACGTTAACTTAATAGACCCGCCAAAGAAAACAGCAATACCGCAATCAACATAAATACCAGTGACCGCCAAATCAGCCCCGTGGTGCTTTGCATAAAATCGGTATCGGCATCATCACCCATACCCAGCTCTGTTCTATCTAGCGACAAGCCATCTTGCGGTATTGCCATACCAAGACGCACACCGAGCGAACCTGCGCCACTGGCCAGCACGATACCCTCTTCCTTATTCGACCAATTTGCGGCTTGAGTGCGCCAGCAAAACATGGTGTCTTCAAAGTTACCCACAATGGCAAAAATCAGCGCGGTGATACGTGCAGGCAACCATTCCAACCACACAAACGCCCGTTGCGCAAACTTACCGAATACCTCCGCCGCACCCACCTCTTTCGCCGACCAGCGTTCAGCACATAATTGCCCCAACCGATACAGCAATGCACCTGCCACCCCATTCAACCCTACCAAACTAAATATCACGAACCATACCATCACCCCAAACATGTTGCGGTGCGATGCAAGCAAGGCTTGCTCGATTGAAATGCGCGCAACTTCTTCCTCACTCAACCCTTGTGAAGGTATGCCTCGCCAAACTGTGAGTAGCTGGCGTGCCTCGTCTAAATTTTTGGCACGTAACTCTTGACGAATATCGGTGAAATAAAAGTGAATATGGCGAAAGCCCAACGTGAGGTACAAGACAAACACATTGAACGCGAATGAGACAATCGGATGCAGGCTATGCAACAACAGCGACAACACAACAACGCCCGCCACCAACAGTAAAACGGCTAACAGCCAGGAAAATTTTCCGTGCCTTTGCTCGCCCGCATTGAAATGGCGTGGGAAAAAATCAACGTATAGAGACAGCCAAGCAGACAGATTTTTACGAGAAGACAGGAGCTGAAATTGCCCTAGGAATAACGCGGCAAGGAGGACGAAAAAATTCATGGGAA
The DNA here is from genome assembly GCA_040079595.1 of Gallionella sp. GTDB lineage: Bacteria > Pseudomonadota > Gammaproteobacteria > Burkholderiales > Gallionellaceae > Gallionella. The sequence goes on along the minus strand of JBEBKA010000002.1, from coordinate 68,109 downwards.
ACGCTGATTAAACCGTCAGGTTTGCCGAAGCAATCCAGTGCATTGATTGGCTTGAATCTTGGATTGCCACGCTGCGCTCGCAATGACGGAAATAGAATTAAATCCGTGCTTTCTTAGTTAGTCTGCATCTCTATTTACTGCCTGATGCCTTGCCCAAGCCCAGAAATAAATTTGCCAACAGGATTGCCAAGCCGACCACTAAACCGCCCACTCCAACGAAAGTAAACAGCTCGGTAATCAGATGTCCGTGTGCGGCATCCCGACCAATAGATGGCGCAAGCAGATACATGGTAAACCACGCGAGCGGGTAAGCACTGCCCAAGCCTATCAACGTGGCCGATACTTTTTTCAAAGTATCTTTCAACGTGGAGAACGCGACCAACAGCAACAATCCTAATGAGAAAGCGGCAATACCATTTGCGTGAAAATGTGCACGTTGCGCGTAACGCCAGATTTTGTCCGGACTCTTCGCGTCATGCAATTCTGGGTGAGCGGCGATACCCTGAGCAATATATTGCTCAAACATCGCTTCATTTGCGCCAAACGTGATACCCAGCCCGACACCAAACAACAAGCCTAACAACACCAGAGCCAATCCCAATTTAATGCAAACCAAATGATCTTTCATCAATCAACTCCAAAAAAATACGCTGAACTTAGCGGTATGGACATTATACATTGTCAATCAAACAATCATTCCCGCCGCCACGGTGTTGTTACTCGCCTCATCAATCACGATAAAACTGCCACTGGCGCGATTACGGGTGTAATGATCGAACGCCAGCGGTTGCTGTACTTTCATCGCCACACGTACGATGTCGTTCATGTTTACAGTTGGGTTGACGTGTTGTTCTAACGTGTTCACATCGATGCGGTAGTCAATGCTGGAGAATAGGCACTTCGCCGTGCGCGTGGTGTGCTTGACGAGGTATTTGCGATTCTTATCCAGCGGTGTCTCGGACAACCAGCACACCATCGCTCCAAACTCCTTCGCAACGGTTGGCAAGTAATCCGCTTTGACGAACATATCACCGCGCGAAATATCGATCTCATCGGTCAAAGTGAGTGTCACGGATTGCGGTGCAAAAGCAGTTTGCAAATTTCCGTCGTATGTCACGATTTCTTTTACCTTGCTAGTGCGACCAGATGGCAACACGGTGATCTCGTCACCAACAGAAACTTCACCCGCTTCAATGCGTCCCATGAAGCCACGGAAGTCATGATATTCATCAGTTTGAGGACGGCATACCCACTGCACCGGAAAACGAAAATCGGTGGTGTTTACATCGTGATCGATCTCTACGCTTTCCAATTTTTCCATCAAAGTCGGACCTTGATACCAATTTAAACTCTCGCCCCTGTCTACCACCATATCGCCAACCAGCGCAGATAAAGGGATGCAGGTGATGTCATGCAAATCAAGTTGCGCGGCAAATTTTTTGTACTCGGCGACGATCTCATCGAAGCGCACTTGCGAGTAATCCACCATGTCCATTTTATTTACGGCCAGCACAATGTGCGGTACGCCAACAAGGCTGGCGAGATAAGTGTGGCGACGCGTTTGAACCAATACGCCTCGGCGCGCATCAATGAGAATGACAACCAAGTTGGCAGTGCTGGCTGCTGTGACCATGTTGCGTGTGTACTGCTCATGACCAGGCGTATCACCAATGATGAACTTGCGTTTGGGTGTAGCGAAGTAGCGATACGCCACGTCAATAGTAATGCCTTGTTCGCGCTCGGCTTGCAAGCCATCGGTCAGCAAAGATAGGTCAACCGCCGCCATGCCGCGCTTTTCGCTGGTCTTGGAGATGGCGGAGAACTGGTCTTCAAAAATAGATTTTGAATCGTGCAGCAAACGGCCTATCAAGGTGCTTTTGCCATCGTCTACGCTGCCAGCAGTGATAAAACGTAATAGTTGTGTTGTGTTGCTCATAAATACGTACCTTGTTAATTTTACTTAAACATCATGCTGCGCCCCCTCACCTCAATCCCTCTCCCACAAGGAGAGGGAGGTCAAGTCCTTCTCCCTGCGGGAGAAGGGTTGGGATGAGGGAACACACTGTCAGAAATAACCTTCTTTTTTACGTAACTCCATCGACGCATCCGAAGTCTGATCATCCATGCGAGTCGCACCTCGCTCGGTGATGCGCGTGGTCGCAGTTTCTTCGATAATTTCATCAACATTGCTCGCAGTCGATTCCACTGGCGCGGTGCAAGTCATGTCACCTACGGTACGGAAACGCACACTGACCACTTCCACTTTTTCACCCGCCTTCGGCTGAACCAAATGCGAGACTGGAATCACTGAATCGCCACGACGTATCACTTCACGCTCATGTGCGTAGTAGATGCTTGGAATGTACAACTTTTCACGGCCGATGTATTGCCAAATATCCATTTCCGTCCAATTGGAGATCGGGAACACGCGAATGTTTTCGCCATTATGTACACGTGTGTTGTAGGTATCCCATAACTCCGGACGTTGGTTTTTTGGATCCCATTGACCGAACTCGTCGCGGAATGAAAAGATGCGTTCCTTGGCACGCGCTTTCTCTTCATCGCGCCGTGCGCCACCCATACAGGCATCAAAACCAAACTCGGCGATGGTTTCCAGCAGTGTCACTGATTGGTAGGGATTACGCGGCTTGTCCAAATCTTTGATGATGATCGTGCCGCGTTTAATGGAGTCTTCCAACGAACGCACAATCAGTCGTTCGCCCAAGTCCACCGCCAGCTTATCGCGGCAGGCAATCACTTCGGGAAAGTTATGTTCAGTGTCGATATGCACCAAGGGGAACGGAAATTTCGCAGGACGAAACGCTTTTTCAGCAAGACGCAGCATAACGATGGAATCCTTACCTCCCGAAAAAAGCAGCGCGGGATTTTTACATTCCGCCGCGACCTCGCGCATGATGTGGATGGATTCGGACTCTAGTACGTCCAAGTGGGACAGGGTGTGATTGTTCATTGTTACTTGCTTTCTATGCACTTAATTTATCGACTTTCGTCATTCCCGCGAAAGCGGGAATCCAGACAAACAAACAAATTCCGCGTAGCGGTACAAAATTATCTTTCTTGTCTGCTATGCAGAATTTTTCCACCAACTTGACTCCCGCTTTCGCGGGAGTGACGATTTATTCATGCTCACTTTATCGGAATAATTTTCCCGACATGCAAGCCACATTCCTTATTCTCTGGATTTTCCCACCACCACCGTCCTGAGCGTATATCTTCGCCGGGCGTGACCGAACGCGTGCAAGGCGCGCAGCCGATGCTGGGGTAAAAATGGTCGTGCATTTTATTGTATGGCACATCATTTTGCTTAATATATTCCCACACCTCAGCATTACTCCAATCCAACAACGGATTGATTTTTTGCATTCTGTGGTCGGCATCAAACGATGACACTTCCAGACCGCCGCGCGTTACTGCCTGATCACGGCGCATTCCGGTAATCCAAGCCTTTTTGCCAGCGAGCGCGCGTTTCAAAGGTTCGACCTTGCGGATATAGCAGCAGGATTTACGGTTATCGATGCTGTCGTAAAAACCGTTCACTCCATTTTTCGCAACGTAATTTTCCACCTGCGTGTTGTCAGGAAAATAAATGTTCAACGGCAAGCTGTAACGTTCACGCACAGCTTGCATTAGATCGTATGTTTCCTGTGGCAAACGCCCGGTATCCAAGCTAAACATTGAAATGCCGGGTTGATTTTTGGCAATCAGATCAGTTAAGACCATATCTTCCGCTCCCAAACTATTGGCAAAGGTAACGGGTGAAAAATCACGAACCGCACCCGCCAATACTACTTTGACCTGCCCTATTTTTTTATCTAAATCGCTCACAAATACCTCATCGCGCATTGCGCCTAAACAATGGCTGCGGCTCATCTGATGATGATTGGTAAACCACAAAAAAGTCACTCAGCCCCTTGAGTGCCTCGTTAATATCTTTGTCCTCACGCGGCTCAAACGTATCAAAACCCACGCGCTGCATGTAGAACATCTGGTCACGCAGAACATCACCGATGGCACGCAATTCACCGCGATAGCCCAACCGCACACGCAGATGGTAAGCAATAGAATAGCCACGTCCATCGGCAAACTTCGGGAAGTTAACTGCGATGACAGCAAATTTTCCAATATCATCTTGCAACTCTTCCGCGCGTTCAGCGCTGTTTAACCATACTCCTATATCAGAACGGCTCTGCAATGATTCACCTTGTGCTTGCCACACTTTCAGCGGCACGATGACTTTCCCATTAGGTACGACTACGCTTTCTGGTGTGTCACTCTCAACTAAGCGCAACACGCTCCAGTCATCGTTCACGATGGTCTTATTTTTGATAATTTTCATAATCAGAACCTCGGCGAATAATAAGGCGTGTCATAAGGCGTACCCGCTGCTATCAAAGCATACTCAGCTGCAGCCAATTTTGCATCTTCTTCAACCTCGGTGGCATATACATACTGCTTGAAAGGATCAATGCCGATACGGCGCACGGTATCGATAAAACGCTCATCATCAAAACGTTCGCGTACATACACTTGCAACAAGCGCGCAATCACCTCGGGAATTTGCGCAAAAGTAAATGCACGTCCGATGACTTTTCCTAGGCTGGCATCATTGCCTTGTGCGCCACCTATCGAAACCTGATTCCACTCTTCGCCATCTTTATCCACGCCAAGAATACCGATGTTGCCAACGTGATGATGTCCGCAAGCATTCATACAGCCCGACATATTCAGCTCGATCTCACCAATGTCATGTTGAAAATCAATACTATCGAAACGCTCGGCAATTGCCTTGGCTAAGGGAATAGAACGTGCATTCGCCAGTGTGCAGAAATCACCACCGGGGCAGCAGATGATATCGCTCAACAGTCCGATGTTAGGCGTTGCCATACCCAATGATTTAGAGGCTTCCCATAAGGCTATCAGATCGGATTGTTTAACATCCGCCAATACTAAATTCTGCATGTGCGTGATGCGCAATTCACCAAAGCTGAAGCGATCAGCAAGTTCTGCGGCAGCGTCCATTTGTTTGTCTGTTGCATCACCTGGTGCGATGCCCGTTTTTTTCAGCGATAACATCACGGCTGCATAGCCAGCGATTTTGTGCGGCTTAACGTTACGCTTGTACCAATTGGCAAAGGCTTTGCTTTCAGCCTGAAACTCCGCAACAGCGGCATCATACTGCGGCAATGTTTCGTAATCAGGTGCAGTAAAGAATGCTGAAACGCGATCCAGTTCTGCCTGCGTAATGGTACAAGGCCCATCTTTAGTAAACTGCCAATCGGCTTCCACTTGGCGTTTGAATTCTGCAATGCCCAGTGCCTTAACTAAAATTTTGATCCGCGCTTTGTAGATGTTATCTCTGCGACCATATTCGTTGTACACGCGCAAAATGGATTCCATATACGTAATGGCGTGTTGCCACGGCACGAAATCGCAAATCTCCACACCAATGATAGGCGTGCGTCCCAAGCCGCCGCCGACCAGCACGCGAAAGCCCACTTCACCTTGCGCGTTTTTAACAACTTGCAAACCGATGTCATGCACCGCAATCGCGGCACGATCTTCTGTCGCACCCGTAATCGCAAACTTGAATTTTCGCGGCAGATAAGCAAACTCAGGATGGAAAGTACTCCACTGGCGCAAAATCTCGGCATAAGGACGAGGATCAACAATTTCATCACGCGCCACACCTGCAAATTCGTCACTGGTGATGTTGCGGATACAGTTGCCAGAAGTCTGATTTCCGTGCATTTCCACTGTCGCCAAGTCCGCCAAAATATCGGGAGTGTCTTGCAACTTCAGCCAGTTAAACTGAATGTTCTGGCGTGTAGTGAAATGCCCGTAGCCTCTATCGTATTTGCGTGCGATGTGTGCAAACATGCGCATCTGCACGCTGCTCACCAAGCCATAAGGTACGGCGATGCGCATCATGTAAGCGTGTATCTGCATATACAAGCCGTTTTGCAAACGCAAGATGCGAAACTCATCCTCGCTTAATTCACCCGTCAAACGCCGACGCACTTGGTCGCGGTATTGCGCGACACGCTGCTGCGTTATCTGATGATCGAATTTATCGTAGCGATACATTACGCAGCCTCGGCTGGATAGGTTTTGGACACAGGCAACAACAACGCTGCCGCCAGCGGAAATTTCGCGCCATACATCAAAATATATTCCACATCAGAATCTTCATCATGACGCACCGCCGAGCCGATATAAGCGTGTTCGCCCGCTTGCCCGATCACTACGCCGATGCGTCCGCCGCAGCCGTTGAACCAACTCACTGATTTGGGTTTATTGGGTTTATTGGTACTCATGCTCATTCCTTTATTTGTAAAACATCATCTTCAAACCAATGATAAGCAACATCGCTGCCAGCAAAGGGCGCAACACTTTTTCTGGTACTTTCGAGCTTAAATGGCTGCCAACATAGATGCCCGGCAACGAGCCTAACAATAAGCTGCCAAGTAATACTAGATCAACCGTACCTAAAGCCAGATGACCCATACCCGCCACAGCTGTGAGCGGCACTGCATGAACGATATCCGTTCCTACCACTTTTACGGCTGACATACGCGGATACAAAAATAACAGCGCGACTGTACCTAACACCCCTGCACCAACGGAAGAAATCGTCACCAATGTGCCAACCACCACGCCCGTTGCAATCGTTGCTGCCGCCAAATAACGATGATGCAGTTCATACACCGTGCCATCTTTGCGGCGCGCAATTTTTTTAATTGAGTCTTTAAGTAATAACGCCGTCGCAGTTGCCAACAATGCAACACTCAACACGCTAGTCACAACAGTCTTCAGCGTTTTTGCATCCAGCGCAATAAATTTCAACAACGAAATAGTGATAACCGCCGCCGGCAAACTACCCATCGCCAACAGCCCTGTTACTTTCCAATCTACCGATCCTTTGCGGCTATGAACCCAGCCGCCCAGCGTTTTGGTCAGCGAGGCGTACAGCAAATCCGTACCCACTGCCGTGGCCGGAGACACACCGAACACCAGTACCAACAAAGGAGTCATCAGCGATCCACCGCCCACTCCTGTTACGCCAACTATCATGCCGACCAAAAAGCCGGAAAGCGTGTACATCCCATCCATCTCGCAACACCCAATCAATTTCAGGCGCGCAGTTTAGTTCACACTCGTTATATTTCTAAATACATTTATGTTAGGATTTTATAATCTATAGGAATATAGGAGGACGACATGAATTTACAGCAACTGCATTTCTTAAACGAAATCGTGCGCAATGACTTGAAGATTTCCAAGGCTGCCGAGTCGCTTTATATTTCACAGCCCGGCATCAGTAAGCAAATCAAACAACTTGAAGATGAGCTGGGCGTGCAAATTTTTGTGCGCAACGGTAAACGCATCGTCGCCGTGAGCGAACCTGGTAAAGCCGTGCTGGAGATCGCGCAACGCATGTTGCACGACGCAGGCAATCTCAAACAAGTCGCCCAGGAATTTCATTCTCAAGATACGGGCACGCTCATACTCGCTACCACCCACACCCAGGCACGCTATGCTTTGCCGCCCGTAGTGAAGCAATTCATCAAACGTTATCCCAAAGTGAAGCTCGGCCTGCATCAAGGCAACCCCACGCAGATTGCCGAACAAGTGCTTAACCGCGAGGCGGACATCGCCATCGCCACCGAGAGTCTTACCAACTACGACAAACTGCTCACGCTACCTTGTTTTGATTGGCATCACTGCGTAGTCGTGCCACCTAAACATCCGCTGCTGGATGAGAAAAAACTCACACTGGCGAAACTCGCACAATATCCCATCGTCACCTATGACTTCGCCTTTAGCGGTCGCAGCAAAATCGACGAGGCTTTTGCGGCGGCAAAAATCGAACCCAATATCGCGCTCACCGCGATTGATGCAGACGTGATTAAAACCTACGTGGAGCTTGGCTTAGGGGTGGGCATCCTCGCGGAACTGGCTTTTATCCCGGAGCGGGACAAACACCTGCGTATGCTGGACGCAGGACATCTGTTTAAGCCCAGCACCACACGCCTCGCCATCCGCAAAAATGAATATCTGCGCGGCTACACCTACGACTTTATTGAACTGTTTGCATCGCACCTGACGCGTAAGGTGGTGGAAGAAGCGATGCGCCGATAATGCAAGTTAACTTGTATTCCCCGCGCTTTTGGCTTTTGGCTTTTGGCTTTTGGCGCGTGAACGACGCAGATATTGATTAAGCGTAGTTCGCCGATTTTGTTTCTCTGTTTTGCTGCTGGGATAGGCACAGAGGACAAGCGAAGCAAATTTATTGTGGTTAAAAGTGCAAATTCATATCTGCAAACTCGGCGTGTTTTAACATCAGACCGCGCCCATAACGACTCTGATCCAGAAACTTATCCAACTGATTGACGAATGTCTAGCAGTCACGTTGAATCCACCCGCCTCCACCCCGCTACCGCGCAATCACCTTGGCAGCCAGCAAAATATCGGCAGTAACAACCAGATCACCGAACGCGACAATCTTCGCATCACATTCCCTTTAATTTTGAATCCGAAAAAAATTCATAGCTTAGTCGGTGGCATAGAGGTGATGGCGGTGAAGTATCTGCCGGCCAGATTGCTGGTGCAACGAGCATCAATCTCTTTCAGCAGCAGCAAATTCAGGTCAAACGATTTGAATTCGTGCAATACCAGAACAAGTTTCTTGAGTTTATCCAAAGAGAGCTTTGCAAGGTTTAACCAGTCCTTAACGTACACTGCGTCCGACCACAGTATCTGCCGGTTGCGTTGATTGACATCATTATTTACCACCAGGGGCTTGAAGCAGCGTCCCGCAAAACCCAAGAAGGTGTGGAACTGGTAGCCGTAAGAACGCATCAGTTGATCTACTTCGGCAAACAGCGGTTGATTTTCATACATCTCAACAAACGCCACTTCGGTTTGCACCACCACAGCATTGCGTAGCACGCGCTCACCATTTTCAAATATCGATAGCTCTGCACCCTGCACGTCAATTTTCACAAAATCAATGTCGCCCACTTCGGTTATGTCATCCAGACGCTTGGTCTCAACGGGATGCTCCGCTTTGAATGTCATCAACTCATGCAGATTGTTGAATGCTTCCAACAACGGTTGGTTAGGTTTGAACAACGAGCCAGTCAACGCCCAGTTGGTTTCGTAAAACGTGGCAGGCTTTCCGTCATAAATAAAATGTGGCAAGAACAAATGGGGTGCACCGTACTTTTTGTTCAATGCCTCACAACCTGCCGCATCAGGCTCAAAGCCAACTACACGGGCATAATTCTGCTGCACCATCTGGCTATATGGCGCGTCAGCCACCTTGAGATCAATCGCGCCTACATCCAGCACACTAACCATGCAATCTTGTGCGGGGTACAACATTTGCATCAACTCTTTGCCCGTCATACTCAACCTCTTAGTTACTCACGATTCGGCGCAATCACGTCACGATTGCCGTTGCTCTGCATCGCAGAAACAATACCCGCCGCCTCCATTTGCTCGACCAAACGTGCAGCGCGGTTATAGCCGATGCGTAAATTGCGTTGCACCAAAGAGATGGAAGCGCGGCGTGACTTCACCACCACTTCAACGGCTTGGTCGTAAAGCGGATCGGCTTCCGCATCCAGGCTCATGCCCGCGTCACCGCCATCCGCACCCGCCTCGTCCAATGAGTTAAGCACACCTTCGATGTATTGCGGCTCACCTAATGATTTTAGATATTCCGCCACGCGATGCACTTCCTGATCTGAAACAAATGCGCCATGCACCCGTGTCGGATAACCTGTTCCTGGTGCGAGGTAAAGCATGTCACCTTGCCCCAACAAGGCTTCCGCGCCCATTTGGTCAAGGATGGTGCGCGAGTCGATTTTGCTCGACACTTGGAAGGCTATGCGCGTCGGTACGTTGGCTTTTATCAAACCTGTTATCACATCCACCGAAGGGCGTTGCGTTGCCAATACCAGATGAATTCCTGAAGCCCGCGCCTTCTGCGCCAAACGCGCAATCAGCTCTTCAATCTTTTTACCGATTACCATCATCAAATCGGCGAGTTCATCGATGAAAATTACCAGTAGCGGGATTTCTTCCAAAGCTTCGGGGTTATCGGGTGTCAGGCTAAACGGGTTGGTGAGGGGCGTGCCTGCTTTGATTGCATCGCGCACTTTTTGATTGAAGCCTGCGATATTACGCACGCCCATTGCCGACATTAATCGATACCGCTTATCCATTTCCACCACACACCAATTCAAGCCCGACGCGGCTTGACGCATATCGGTAATCACAGGGGCGATGAGATGCGGAATATCCTCATACACTGATAACTCCAGCATTTTTGGGTCGATCAACAACATGCGCACTTGCTGCGGCGTGGCCTTGTAGAGGATGCTAAGTATCATCGCGTTGATGCCCACCGATTTACCCGAACCTGTGGTGCCCGCGACCAATACGTGTGGCATTTTTGCCAAATCCACGACGATCGGCTTACCCGAAATATCTTTGCCCATCGCCATCGCCAACATCGAACTCATGTCGGCATACACTTGCGAGCCGAGGATTTCCGAGAGCTGCACCATCTGCCGTTTGGCATTGGGCAACTCCAACGCCATATAGGTTTTGCCGGGAATCGTTTCCACCATGCGGATGCTGGTCACCGACAACGCGCGCGCCAAATCCTTCACCAAATTAATAATCTGGCTGCCCTTCACGCCGATGGCTGGCTCAATTTCGTAACGAGTAATCACAGGGCCAGGATAGGCCGCGACAACTTTCACTTCCACGCCAAAATCCTTGAGCTTGCGTTCAATCAGGCGCGAGGTAAATTCCAAGGTATCCGCCGATACCACTTCAAGATGCGGCGAGGGCTGATCCAACAATTGCAACTGCGGCAACGGTGAATCGGGCAAGTCCGCAAACAACGGCACTTGTTTTTCCTCGATTATGCGCGTGGATTTTTCCACTTCCATCAATGGCATTTCAATGTGTATCGGCTGATGATCTTCGACGCGTTTTTTTTCTTCCTCGACCACCACCTCGCGCTTAATCATGGCCTCCGCGCCGATGCGTCGATCTTGGCGAGTCTGCCAAGTGAAGCGCGCCCACACATAAAAAGCCTCCAGCGACGCACCCAGCCAATCGACAAAACGCAACCAAGACAGCCCGCTGAACACACTGAAGCTGGTCGCAAGGAGGGTCAGCAACAGCAAGGTTGCACCCGTAAATCCGAGCAAATGCACCAAACCATTGCCCAGCACACCGCCCAACATCCCGCCGGGGGCAAGAGGCAAAACCACTTTCAACGTGTATAAGCGAATCGCTTCCAGCGCGCTGCTGCTCAGAAGCAACACCACAAACCCCGCGATTGATACTTGCAAAGTACGCTTGCAGAAAACGCTATCAGTACGCAGCTTGTGGTAACCCGCCCATACCCGCTGCAACATGAACACCACCCACCACCACGCGGAAAAACCAAACACATAAAACAGCAAATCAGACAGATACGCGCCCAATACACCGCAAGGATTTTTCGTCACCGCATCACTCGCGCTATGCGACCAGGCAGGGTCGGCGGGATGATAGCCAAACAGCGCGACGGTAAAATATATTGCGCCTGCCGCAAACAATAGCCAACGCGATTCGCGCAGCAGCACGAATAGCTTATGGCTCGGCAAATCGCTACTCGCTTCAGCCATGAGCCACGCTACCGTTATTCAATAATAAAATTTTCATTAAAATCTCCATCATTTTTCCATGAAGCAATGGGTAGCTACAAAATTCAAAACGAGGCAAGTGCAAGGGACTTTCCCACCAAACTTGGTCGTTACGCTTGTTGTTTGGTGTGAAGGCGCGAGCAAAAAATTACGACGACGCATATATTTCGACATGTTAGAAGTAATTTATTGTAAGCAACGCAGTATTGCGACAAAACTTGAATTCTCAGAGGTATCTATATCATACCCCAGCCAGCAACCCATCCGCATGTCCTTAGCAACAAGCCAACACCGAAATTCGAATAAAATTCAACGCAAAATCCCACTCCAGCTTTACCGTGGTCACCCACGACCCCGAACTCGCCGCCCATATGCCGCGCTGTATGCGTCTGGTGGATTGTCAATTGAACAATGAAACGAGCCAAACAAAAACAGCTCAAAGCTCCGCGCAATCCGCTGGTTGCCGTAGTTCTGTTTAGAGAATCGGGGGTGTACACCAGAACTGAAAAAGCCTTGTGGCGTGAAGCTAAAATGGCGACTCAGCTAAAACTAAGTGGAGAATAATTTTTCGGCAATAAAAAACCCCGCCGATCAAGGCGGGGTTGAGTAAGAGTGAACCCACATTGACGCTTAATGTGCCGAGGCAACCTCAGCGTTAATCCCCGTATTCTGGCGCACATAGAGTTCATCCCACATCTCTTCCGCACGCTTGTCGCGAGTGAATAACGAACCCAAGATCACCATCAAAAACCCCAGCGGGATAGAAATCAAACCGGGATTTTTAAGCAAAAACCAAGGTTTTTCCAAGCCCATCAGGCTAGTGGTTTGCCCCTCGAACTTCTTTATATCCTCTTCCGCTTTAGCTTTGGCTTTTCCGGTTGCAGCGATGTCTTTTTTCACTTTTGCCAAGTCATCCTGAGCCGCTTTCAAAGCAACAGGATCAGCCGCCAATGATTCTAGTGAAGCTTCCAGCATTGGAAGCTTCTCGTTCAGCTTGGTTAATTTTTCAGCTGCGCCGAGCTTGGCTGGTTTTTCTGGCGAAGCTGCCTTAGCAGGCGCAGAAACCACGCAACCTTCCAACGCAAACAATTCACAAGTAAAGCTGGAAGCCACTTTGGCGGGTTGTGCATCCTTGGCGGGCTGTGCGGGTTCTCCCTCCAATACCTTCTTCGCGTCTGCAATAATTTTTGCGGGATAAGACATATTGGGTGAAAGCAACACCAGCCCGATAGCCGTCAATGACCCAACCACCATGCCTGCGATAATACCGGTAGTGTTACATTTCTTCCAATACAGGGTGAGAAACACCGCTGGCAGATTGCTTGATGCTGCAACCGCAAACGCCAGTGCCACCAAGTGCGCCACATTTTGTCCCTTCGCCAAGATACCCACCGTGATGGCAATCACGCCAACGATGACTGAAGAAACGCGTGCCGCAACCACCTGCTCTTTGGGGGTGGCATGGTCGCCACGGATTACACCAACATATAAATCATGAGCCATAGCAGAGGCTGCAGCCAGCACCAAACCCGCCACCACCGCAACGATAGTAGCAAAAGCGACCGCTGCCACGAAAGCCAGGAAGAAATTACCCAGCATGGAATTTTCACCACCGCCCAAATACTGCGCCAACAATGGGCCGGCCATGTTGCCGCCCGCATCAACTGAGGCGATCTTGGCTGAACCCACCAGCATCGCTGCACCCGTACCAAGAAACAAGGTCAAAACATAAAATCCACCGATGATGCCCATCGCCCAGATCACTGAAGTGCGCGCTGCCTGTGCAGTTGGAACAGTGAAGAAACGCATCAGGATGTGCGGCATGCCTGCTGTACCCAGCACCAAAGCGAGTCCCAATGAAATCTGGTCTATCGGATTTTTTAGGAACAAACCCGGCTCAAGGAAGCGTTGACCCAACTCTTCTTTGCTCATGCCCGTTGCGGAATCACCCAGCAATTTGGTGACTTGCGCGATCACTTTTTCATCGCCCACCACCGCTTGCAAATAAGCTGGCAGGCTGAAACCGTAAGGTGACCACACCAAGAACACCAGAATGAGAGACGCTGTTACCAGCAGCACCGCCTTGGTAATTTGTACCCAAGTGGTTGCCTTCATACCACCGAACACCACGTAGGACAGCATCAAAATACCCACGCCGATGACTGACGTTTCGTAGTCGATACCGATGAGCGTTTTAATCAGTACACCGCCACCAACCATTTGTGCGGTGAGATAAAAAGTAGAAACAGTGATAGTCGAAAGTGCTGCCACCACCTTGGTCTTTTTGGGATCATTACGGAAAGCCAAAATGTCGCCCATCGTATATTTACCGATATTGCGGCATGGCTCGGCAATAACTAACAACACCGTAATGTACGCCACCAACCAACCAACAGAATACATAAAGCCATCGTAACCGTAGAGCGAAATCAATCCAGCGATACCAAGAAAAGACGCAGCAGACAGATAGTCACCCGCAATCGCCCAGCCATTTTGAATACCACTAACCGAACGACCCGCCGCATAAAACTCAGAGGTGGTATGGGTCGTACGTGCTGCCCAAAAAGTAATCGCCATCGTAATAGCGATAATTACGCCGAACACCGCAAAAGTCATCCATTTGTATTCATCCGAAACCGCGCCGTTGCCCGCATAAACCAGACCGCCACAACACAGCAGCGCAGCAAAGAAAAGTCCCCTCTTCAACATTGAATTCATTTCATGCCCCCGTTATTCAATTCGTTAATGATGCCTTGAGACATTGCGTCGAACTCGGCATTTGCTTTTTTTGAATAGAAAAAAGCGATCAACCACGCCACCATAAATTCAGACAGCGCAAACAACAGCCCCACATTGACCACGCCCCACACTTTTATTTTGAATATGTCTTGGAAATAAGCTGCACCAATCGGCAACATGAAGTAATAAATAATAGAGAACACCATGAGCCCCCACAAAAAGAAAAGTTTTTTGCGGTGTAGTGCTTGGAATTTTGGATGGGCATCAATTGCCGCCCAATTGATATGGGGATCAGACACTTTTTTCTCCTTATAAATGGATGTATTAAAGTTGAGGACACGCGTCCCTGCGGCTGGTGGAGCGGGGTTGAGAATACGGTAAGCCTGATGGGAAATCAATGAAAAAAATTGCGCATGGAAATCATACTCTTCGGCAAGCCGTATCGTATAATCCAAGCGTCAGACATCATACTGACAAGCCTTGCAAAACCATTCAGGGCAATTAAAAACAATCATCATTTAGGAGGTTTCATGAATAAAAAAATCGTTGCGCTCGCTATCGCGGCCACTTTCACCACTCCCGCTTTTGCGGATGCTGGCAATGTCACTTGGTACGGCAAAGTCTATTTGAATGCTGAGTCAGTGAAAAATGACAAGAACGTTGCGCCAGCTAAAGACAGCGCATTGCGCGTGCTATCCAACACTTCCCGTTTGGGCATCAAAGGCAGCGAAGATTTGGGCAATGGCATGAATGGTATTTTCCAATATGAAGCTCAAGTGGATGCAGCGGGTGCAACAAACAACGGCTTTGGTAGTGCTACCCGCAATACTGGCGTAGGTCTGGAAGGTGGCTTCGGTAAAGTAATCGTGGGTAAGTGGGATACACCATTCAAAGCCTCGCATAACAAGATTGAATTGTTCGATAATGCTTCCTCATTTACTGCATTGAATTTGATTGGTCATGCTGGTAGCAGTGCAACAGACTACAACACTCGCCAAGCGGGTGTAGTTGAATACTGGACACCAAAATTTGGCGCAATCCAAGGTGCAGTTTCTTATAGCCCGGATGCGGCACCAACTTCTTCTACCAATCAAAGCAAGCTATCAATGGCGGGTACGTTTGAGCAAGATGCTATCTCTGCATCCGCAGCCTATGAAACTCGCCGTGATGTAGCGTTTGCGCAATCTGAAAATGCGCTGCGTCTGGTTGGCAAATACACGATGGGCGACATTTGGGTAGGCGCAACTGTTGAAAGCATCAAAGTAAACACCAGTGCTACGGCTAACTATAACCAGAAGAACATTGAGTTGGTTGGCCAATACAAGATGGGGGCGAACAAGTTTGCTGCCAGTTATGCCAAGGCTGGCAAAGCTGATGTTGCTTCAACGGGAGCGCATCAATTGTCATTGCGTTATGGTCACGACTACTCTGCCCGCACGGAAATGTTTGCTGCGTTCACTTCACTGAGCAATGACAGTGCTTCGCAATATGACTTGACACAGAAGTTCTCAGCATCACCAGCACTTTCTGCGAATGGCTCTAAGCAAACCGTTATCGGTGCAGGTGTGATTCACACTTTCTAATGCTGACTTAATCGTTGGAGTAGTAATTAAAACGGGCATCTTCGGATGCCCGTTTTTTATTTAACTACTCTATGCAAACGCCGATCGTTTCTTGCCCGCCACCTCAACACCACCGTTATTCGCCAAGCGATGCGCACGGCAAAATATCCCAGCACTGCAAACAACACTCCAAGCAATGGCACGCCGATTAACATTGGCTTCCCCAACAAAACCAACCAATTCCACAACTCGCTTAACCCATTATGCCAATGCAGGTCGGGCAGCTCCATCATCACCCCATTTGGCGTTCCACTCACCCAAGCTCCTAATCCGTAAGCCAGTGCGTACAAGGGCAAGATGGTGAAAGGATTGGAGTAGAGCGTGGTGAATATCGCGGTGGGTAAATTAACTCGTAACCACACCGCACACAGCGCGGCAGAAAGCATTTGCAAAGGACCGGGGATTAACCCGCAAAATAATCCTATCGCCACACCGCCAGCAACAGAGCGACGATGCAAATGCCACAGGTTGGGATGATGCAGCCAGCGCGCAAACGGCTTGAGCCAAGGGTTGGCACTCAACGTTTCCGGTTGCGGAATGAATTTTCGGAAAAATTTGCGCATACGGGCATTCTATTCGGTTAACCTTTGCACATGGTTATATTCGCCATCTTTTTCACCCTCGGTGTGTGGGTACTGCAACAGCAAGCCGCGCTGCCAAACTTTGCTTGGGCATGGCTGCTCATCTGCTTGCCATTACCGCTATTGTTGAGCTCGAAAAATAGTTGGTTAAATGCGCTACGCATTTTGCTCATCGCCACACTAGCCTGCGGGCTAGGCTTTTACCATGCCGCATGGCAAGCCCAGCAACGCCTAACTATAAGCCTTGCGGACGAGTGGCAAGGGCGCGATATTGAGGTTGTGGGCGTTGTCGCGGAGTTGCCGCGCAACCACGAACAGGGTTTGCGTTTCGCTTTCGACATTGAGAAAACCATTACGCCACAAGCCTCCGTACCACCGCATGTTTACCTCAGTACCTATTTCGATAAAAAAACGCCTCCGCTAAATCTGCACGCGGGCGAACGCTGGCAACTCACGTTGCGCCTCAAGCAACCACATGGCAGCAGCAACCCTCACGGCTTCGACTTTGAAGTGTGGGCGTTAGAAAATAACCTTCGCGCAGTTGGCTATGTACACAACAAAGGCAACAATGTTCGGCTGGATGCACGTGCTGACGGAGTGCTTTATCGCATCGAAACTTGGCGTGAAATGGTGCGCAATAAATTCAACGTCACCCTCAGTAATGCGCCCTATTCCGCCGTGTTGAGCGCATTAGCCATTGGCGATCAAAGCAGCATTCCGCAAAGCCAATGGCAGATTTTTACCCGCACGGGCGTGAACCATTTAATGTCGATTTCGGGTCTGCACATCACCATGCTCGCCAGCTTTGGTTTCGCACTCACTTACTGGCTGTGGCGACGCAATGTGCGGCTGACGTTATGGTTGCCTGCGCGCAAAGCTGCCGCGTTAATTGCTTTACTGGTAGCACTTGGCTACGCATTACTGTCCGGCTTCGGCGTACCCGCTCAACGCACCGTGTATATGGTCGGTGCAGTCGCCGCTGCGCTGTGGTTGAACCGCAATTTTTCGCTCACGCAAATTCTCAGCATCGCGTTGCTCGGCGTGTTGATCCCTGATCCGTGGGCAGTTTTATCTGCGGGCTTCTGGCTATCGTTTGGCGCAGTGGCTCTCATCTTGTACGTCACTGCGCATCGCATTGGAAAATCAAGCGCAATCAGCGAATATCTCACCGTGCAATGGGCGATGACCATCGGTTTAATTCCTTTGCTACTTGCAATGTTTCAGCAAATATCAATCGTTTCACCGATTGCAAACGCCTTCGCGATTCCCTTAATCAGCCTGATTGTCGTGCCACTTACTTTGCTCGGCGCAGTGCTGCCGTGGGATGTTCCACTATGGTTGGCGCACATCGTCATGGACGGAGCGATGCAAATACTGACATGGCTGAATGCATTGCCGCAGGCGGTATGGACGCAACACGCACCGCCCGTGTGGAGCGTGGTCGCTGGCATGGTTGGCGTGTTGTGGATACTCGCGCCACACGGTTTTCCCGCGCGCTGGTTGGGCATTATTTGGCTGCTGCCGATGTTCCTCAACCTACCTGAACCGCCCGCAGCCAACACATTACGCTTGGTGATTTTCGATGTAGGACAAGGGCTAGCGGTCGCTGCGCAAACTCAACATCACGCCCTGCTCTACGACACGGGTCCTGATTTCAGCGGCGATGCGGATAGCGGCAATCGCATTTTGATTCCCACCTTACGCGCGCTGGGCATCGCTAAACTTGATGGTCTGATAATCACCCACGACGACATCGACCACACCGGTGGTGCAACTTCGGTGATGCAGGCGATGCCGATAGATTGGGTGTCGTCGTCATTACCCAAAGCGCATCCACTGCTGTTAGCAAATTTGAATAGCGCGAAACATTGCCAAGCGGGTGATACTTGGCAGTGGGATGGCGTGGATTTTGCAATCCTTAGTCCCGATGCCGCGAGTTATGCCGATGAAAAAATGCGTGATAACAATCGCGGTTGCGTGCTGCGCATCAGCATCGGATCGCAACACATCTTACTGGCGGCGGACATTGAGAAAGAAGCTGAGAAAAAGTTAATCGCCGAACACGCTGACCAGCTATTCACCACCCTGCTGGTTGTGCCGCACCACGGCAGCAAAACTTCATCCACTGAAGAGTTTATTGCCACCACATTGCCCGATTACGCCGTATTCACTGTGGGTAACCGCAACCGCTTCGGGCATCCTAAAGAAGAGGTTGTGCAACGCTACGCGGATAGTGGTGCAGAATTACTACGCTCGGATGAAGACGGCGCTGTCTTAGTGGAAATGAATGCGCAAGGTTTACAAGTGGAACGCTACCGCAAAACCCATCATCGTTATTGGACGCACACGGTGCAAACTCAAGTAAAATAACCTTCAATAACCCAGATGTTCGTGATTGAACCAATTACCGAATAACCCGCCCAAGTACTGCATAATTTAACCAAGGAAAGCACCATGAAAATCATTCAATCAACGCTGGTGTTGCTCTACAGTGTCATCCTTTCCGCATGCGGCGGCGGGGGAGATAGCGGATTGGGTAACTCAGTCCCCACCACGCCCTTGAACATCACAGCCACCAATCAGCAAGCCGTTACCGCTGCCGTACTGAATACCACTTCTGGTGCGGCAATTGATGCCTTCACGGTTGATGATTTTCTCAATGCGCTTAACGGAAACGCCTGTGCGGGCGGTAGCGCGAACCTATTTCCCACCAGCGCGACAGCGGGAACAATTACATTCTTCGGTTGTAGTTACCAAGCAGGAAAAAGCTTCAACGGCACAGTAAAATACAGCGGTCTTGTCACATCACCTGCTGACAATATATTCAATCCTGACACCGTAACTGCCAAACTTAATTTTGATCTGACCGTAACCCGAACATTAAATGCCCCGTTCGCACTATTGGGCGACTACAATTTCAGCACAAATGGCTTGAATACATTGAGCATTACAACCAGTGCTACCGCACCAAGCAGCCTTAAGGTAAGCAGCAACATCACCGAGGCTATTTCCAATTTTAGTTTCCAAAAAACAGCTCTTTCTTCCAGTAGCACCTCCATTGACAACTTCTTCACGCTCGCCAGCAGTTATCTTGGCGGCGTGGTAAATTTTGACACCACCACAGCCTTCCTCACCAATGATGCGCTTAACCGAGCCTTTCCAAGCACGGGTGTCGCAATCGTCACCAGCACCGCCAATCTAAACCAATTGCGTATCACCATATTGGGTGATGAAAGCAGCCCAGTCTCAAGCCAAGTTAAAATTGAACTCAGCCAGAATAGCGGCTTAACCTACAACCCGCCTATTTATTATGCTTGGGCTGATTTATTCCCATAACGTCACTCAGTGTTGGTTAACAAAAGCGCAGGGCTGACCTGCGCTTTTTATTTCATACACAACATCCATGCACCCCATCCTCTATTCCTTCCGCCGTTGTCCTTACGCGATGCGCGCACGGCTGGCGTTACATGCCAGCGGCGTGGTGGTTGAAGTACGCGAAGTGTCATTGCGCAACAAACCTGAGGACATGTTGCTCGCCTCACCGAAAGGCAGCGTACCCCTACTGGTATTACCTGATGGAAGTGTCATTGATGAGAGCTGGAATATCATGCAGTGGGCATTGCGCCAACATGACCCCGACAACTGGCTGGGTGAAAATGATGCGTACCTTAACGTTGCAAAGCCATTGCTGAATCAAAACGATATTACCTTCAAAGCCGCCTTGGATCGTTACAAATACTTTGAGCGTTACCCCGAACACCCGCAATTTTTTTATCGCGCACAAGGCGAAGTGTTTTTGCAAGACTTAGAAAATCGCCTGAACACCAACGCATACTTGGTGAGCGGCGCGCCATCCATCGCCGATACAGCGATTTTTCCGTTCATCCGCCAGTTTGCCAAGGTTGATCAAGATTGGTTTGCGCAATCGCCCTACTCATCCTTGCGACATTGGTTGAAGCATTTTTTGAACTCAACAGCATTCGCCGCTGTGATGAGCAAACATCCTGTTTGGCAGGCTGGGGATGCACCGATTTTAATGCCCAATCAAGTTGTATCGCCGCCGCTTTGATATACTGCCCGACAATATATCGCGCAACACACCCAAGGAATTTTTCCGTGAAAAAAGGCTTCACTTTACTCGTTATTGCCACGACCACATGGTTACTCAGTGGCTGCTCTTTCGACAATGGCTCATCTGCCGCCCCGCCCACCAACCTGTCTGCCACGGCTGGGGAAGGCAAAGTAAAAGTGACATGGACTGCCAGCTCTGGCGTGGAGTACTGGCTGTTCTCTGCTACCAGTGCCGCCCTCTCCGCATTTAACTGGACAAGCTTACCCAACGCGCAAGTGGCGATCAAGGCATCATCCCCATTTTATTTGTGTGGCTTGCCCAATGGCGTGCCGTTTTATTTTGCGGCAAACGGTCGTGTCAATGGAGGGCCGGGTGGTGCAAGCAGCGCGACGGTTAGCGGCACACCGCGTTTCGCGGGTGCAGTGGGAACGTGGGTTAGCTCCGCCACTGCCACCAACAATCTGTTCGGGGTGGGATATGTTAGCTTGACCACTTGCTCCAATCCCACTATCAGCGCGGCAGGCAGCTTTGCGACAGTGGGCGCAAACGGTGCAATTTTCACCAGTCAAACCACCGACGGTTTAACACCTATCACTTGGACAAGCAGATCCGTGACAGGTGGATTTTCAACCAATCTGAATGCTGTGGCGGGTTACGCCGCCAACCAGAATAATCCTACTTCGCCTGGCTTGCGCTGGGTCGCAGTGGGAGAGGGCGGTGCAACGGTGATTAGCACCGACGGTATCACTTGGTCTGCTGGTACATCATACAATCCGACCAATCAGGCCTTACGTTCCATCATTCAAGTAGGCGGCACATTTCTGGCAGTGGGTGATGCGGGAACGATACTTTCCAGCACCGATGGCATCACGTGGACAGCTCGTACTTCCACTACCACCAGCAATTTGCGCGGCATCAGTTACGGCAACGGCGTGTATGTGGCGGTTGGCGACAGCGGCACGATACGCACCAGTGTGGACGGCATCACTTGGGCGGCACCCACTTCCTCTCCAACACTTACCGACACCTTGCGTCAAGCCAGCTCAGTGTTGACTACTTTGATTGCGGTGGGCGACAACGGCACGATCTTGACGAGTACGGATCAAGGGAGAAATTGGTCACAGCAAAATACCTCGGCATTGGGTACACCTAATTTTGTGGGCATTGCCAGCAATGGCGTTGCTTACGCAAGCTCAACCGCAGGCATTATTCCTGTGCTGCAATTTCTCGCTTTAGATAACAACGGCAATTACTACACCAGCTCGGATGGAATCAGTTGGACGACAGCAGCTGTCAGCACTGGGGTATCCAGCCTGAACACATTGGTCAGCAGCGGCTTCGGCTATGTTGCGGTGGGTAATGCGGGTGCAGCAGTGTCGGCGTTCTGATGTTACTCAGTCTGATCATTTCCACCGTTGTATTTTTTGTTGCGGCGGGATATTTCAAACGACGCTTGGATGACATGGACATCCCCAAAGGTATGACGCGCGGCATTTTGGTATTTACGCTCGCCGCGTCAGTCGCCTGGGGTGTGGCAGCGGCAGTGAATTGGGTGCAAGGTAAACCCGTCACGCCAAAAATTCCTACTCAAGCAGCGCAACCAATCAAAGAAATCGACCCCTGATTTTTTGTCGCAGAATTTTTTATTTCGATAGCCCAGGAAATAACTCCAGCATTCCTTCTGCCATAAATTGCACTGCCATTGCCGCCAATATCAAGCCCATCACGCGAGTCGCGATGTTGAGTCCGCCCGTGCCAAGACGTTCACCGATGGGTTCAGCCAAGCGCAACACCAGCCAAACAATCACCGCTACACCGACAATCCCCAGACTGAATGCCAGTTTGCCAGACAAGCTCGCCGCTTGATGTGCATCGACAATAGCCAAGCTGATCGCACCAGGCCCTGCCAATAGCGGAATCGCCAGCGGCACAACGGCAATGTCATTCTTCGCTTCCGCCTCAACTTGCTCGGCGGCAGTATGTCGTGCTGGGCTGGTACGCGCATCAAACATGGCGATGGCAATAATCAACACCAACAGCCCGCCCGCGATGCGAAACGCGGGGATGCCAATACCAAAAAAAGACAACATGCCATCGCCCACCCACACAGCAAGAATCAAAATCACCGCGACGGCAATTGCCGCTTTCAGCGCGGTGCGGTGCATCACTTCGGGGCGACGATCCGACATCATGCTGAGGTAAATAGGAATCACACCGAGCGGATTGAGGATGGCGAAAATCCCCACTAGGTATTTGATTTGTTCAGTCCAAAAGGGCAATAGCGTCATAGCAATTTCAATATAAAAGCGTCAGCAAAATGATACGCGATTGCCCGGCGCGCAGGGTGGCGAAAAATTATGCTACCCTACTCCGCATGAAAAACTTACCTCATCATCTCGCCGCACTGCTCACCACCGCTTGGGTTGGCGGACTATGGGCAATTGGCTATCTCGCTGCACCTGTATTGTTTACGGCACAACCAGATAAGCAACTCGCGGGCATGTTGGCGGGGCAGATGTTTATTTGGGTAAATTACCTCAGCATGATGTGCGGCGCATATTTGCTGTGGTATCACTGGCGCATGGCTAACCGTTCACCCTCACGAAAATCCATCATCGTCGTCCTCGCCAGCATGTTACTCATCACGCTGGTATTGCAATGCGGTATCCAACCTATGATGGCGCAACTAAAACTGCAAGCCTTGCCGCTGGATGTGATGCAAAGCCCGTTGGCGGGTCGTTTCAAGGCAATGCACGGCATCTCGCAAATTTTCTATTTAGCACAAAGCCTGCTCGGTGCGGCTCTAATCATCAAGTCTAGGCGACAATAAAGAACAACCCCGAAATTAAAAAGAGCCGCAATTGCGGCTCTTTTTAATTATGTCACGCAACCTTCATCGGAAGGTTGACGCGTTATGCTTTCAGCGCGACCAAAACCTCTTCCAGCATTTTTTTGGCATCGCCGAACAACATGCGGTTGTTCTCTTTGTAGAACAACGGATTTTCCACGCCCGCATAGCCTGTCGCCATGCTGCGTTTCATCATAATCGAGGTCTTGGCTTTCCAGACTTCCAGCACCGGCATACCGGCGATTGGGCTGCCAGGGTCATCCTGAGCAGCAGGATTCACGATGTCGTTGGCACCGATCACAATGGCAACATCAGTATTCGGAAAATCGGCATTGATCTCGTCCATTTCCATCACGATGTCGTAAGGCACTTTGGCTTCGGCTAACAGTACGTTCATGTGACCAGGCATACGACCCGCAACAGGGTGAATGCCGAAGCGCACGTTGACACCCTTCTCGCGCAACAACTTCGTGATCTCATTGACCGCATGCTGTGCCTGTGCCACCGCCATGCCGTACCCTGGCACGATGATCACGTTCTTGGCTTCGCGTAGCAGCTCCGCCGTTTCGGCCGCAGTGACAGGTATCACTTCGCCCGCTGGCTCTGCATCCCCGTCGGCTTTCTTGGCGGGTTTGCCACTACCGCTACCGAATCCACCTGCGATGACGCTGAAAAAATTGCGGTTCATCGCGCGACACATGATGTAAGAAAGAATCGCACCGCTCGAACCCACCAGCGCGCCCGTTACAATCAGCAGGTCGTTGCTCAACATGAAGCCCGTTGCCGCTGCCGCCC
Organism: Gallionella sp.; assembly: GCA_040079595.1. Taxonomy (GTDB): domain Bacteria; phylum Pseudomonadota; class Gammaproteobacteria; order Burkholderiales; family Gallionellaceae; genus Gallionella. The sequence continues at coordinate 43,723 of JBEBKA010000002.1, read as the reverse complement.
AGCCAGAGTAGCTGTTCAACATGGACACCACCACCGGCATATCCGCACCGCCAATGGCCATCACCATGTGAATGCCGAACAGCAAGGCAATCACCGTCATTACGGTCAACGCAACCATACCCGCGCTGATGGTTTCCGCGTGCAGAAATTGCCAGCCGAACGCGATGACAACGAATAGACCAATCAAATTCAAGAAGTGACGACCAGGCAGCAACAGTGGCTTGCCGCCGATCTTGCCCGCCAGTTTGCCGAAAGCAATCAGAGAGCCAGACAGCGTCACCGCACCGATCAGAATGCCCAGATAAACTTCGATCTCGTGTATGCTTTTTTCAGCATGGGTCAAGTTCTGCGCTGCCATCGGGTCGATATAGTTGGCGAAGCCAACCAGACAGGCAGCCAGACCAACCATGCTGTGCATCAGCGCGACCAGTTCAGGCATCTGCGTCATTTGCACTTTGCGTGCGGCATAAAGTCCGATGCTGCCGCCCACCACTAAAGCACCAATAATCCACGGGATACCCGCCATCGAAACACGCGGACCGAACACCGTCGCCAGCACGGCAAGTGCCATGCCTATCATGCCGTAGAGATTGCCGCGCCGCGAAGACTCAGGATTAGACAGTCCACCCAAGCTGAGAATGAAGAGAATAATCGCGCCAATATATGAAACCGTTGCCAAGCTTGCAGACATAATTTTTATCCTTATTTACGGAACATCGACAACATGCGTCGCGTAACGGCGAAGCCACCGAACATATTCACCGCAGTGAGTGCGATGCCTATCACAGCCAACCAACGTATCCATCCATCCGGGCGATCAAACCCCTCAGTCAGTGGCGGTGCAATCTGCACCAGCGCACCGATGGCAATAATGCTACTGATCGCGTTGGTGACACTCATCAATGGCGTATGCAGCGCAGGCGTGACATTCCACACCACCATATAGCCGACGAAACACGCGAGTACAAACACGGTGAAGTGTCCAAGAAACGCTGCGGGTGCGTAAACACCGATGAGCAAGAACAGCAAGGCGGCGACACCAAATATCGCAGCCGTCTTGCCTGCCGATGCAGGTGCGCCACCACCGCCATGACCATGTGCAGCAGGTGCGGCGATGGATTTAGCTGCCGCAGGTTTAGCCGCAGGTGGGAGTTTCGGCGCAGGAGCAGGCCAAGTGATCTCACCATTTTTGATGACCGTCAAACCACGAATCGCATCATCTTCCATATTGACGTTGATGATGCCGTCTTTGGTTTTGCACAACTCTTCGGCAAGACGGAACAGATTGGTGGCATACAACGTGGAAGATTGTTTCGCCAAACGACTATTCAAATCGGAGTAACCCACGATGGTCACGCCATGCTTCACCACCGCTTTACCTGGCTCAGTCAATTCGCAGTTACCGCCGCGCTCCGCTGCCATGTCAACGATGACACTACCCGGCTTCATGCTTTTCACCATCTCGGCGGTGATCAGCCTTGGCGCGGGCTTGCCCGGAATCAATGCGGTGGTAATGATGATATCCACCTCCTTGGCTTGCTTGGCATACATCTCGCGCTGCGCCTGCTGGAAACCCTCACTCATCACCTTGGCGTAGCCGCCGCCGCCACCACCGTCTTCTTCGTACTCGACCTTGACGAATTCGCCGCCCAAAGACTTGACCTGATCGGCCACTTCGGCACGGGTATCGTTAGCACGCACGATCGCACCCAGTCCAGCCGCAGTACCAATCGCGGCGAGACCCGCCACGCCGGCCCCCGCGATGAACACCTTAGCTGGCGGAACTTTGCCCGCCGCCGTAATTTGTCCGTTGAAAAAGCGACCAAAAGCGTTAGCCGCTTCGATGACGGCGCGGTAGCCCGCCACACCCGCCTGAGAGGTCAACGCGTCCATTTTTTGGGCGCGGCTCAACATGCGCGGCAAACAATCAATAGCAAGTACGGTGACCTTCTTCGCTGCCAATTGAGCCATCAATTCAGGATTTTGCGCAGGCCAGATAAAGCCGATCAATACGCCGCCTTCGCGCATCAAATCAACTTCGGCACTGGTCGGGACAGCCACTTTGAACACGATGTCGGACGCAGCCCACAACTTGGCAGCACCCACCATGATCTCAGCACCTGCGGCGCGATAAGCATCATCGCTGCAATTCGCCCCCTCTCCCGCACTCGATTCAACCGCGACCTTGAAACCCAACTTGGTGAGCTTCTCCACGACTTCGGGTACGGTCGCAACGCGCTTTTCGCCTGCACTAATTTCGGCAGGAATGCCTATTTGCATGAGTTTCTCCTATTGGTAAAACGCTTTATGGCGCGCTTGCTACAGACTGTAACGAACACGAAATTTGAATCGATCATTATACCGACAATCAAAAAACATAGAACCCCGCTCGTCCCACACCGCATCAACGCAATGATTTGACAGATGGAAGGTTATTCCGCCGATGAAAGGTATCAATCAACCCTCGTTGCGGGCTGGCTATACTTAACCATACTCTCTAAAATCCACTCCCAGCAATGGTATTAGCCATCATTAAAATGTACCATGCCTAAATTATAAAAATGCAGTCAGGGAGAAACAAAAATGCCTTTCGAGTTAATTGAAAACCATCTGGGTGATAGTGCAATACCTTTAGTCGTCGTTATTGACGACGAATTTACCAGTCGCGTCATACTCGAAAGAGTGGCGAATAGCATCCAAAAAAATATCACAGTTAAAGCCTTTGGCGAACCCACTACTGCCATGGCGTGGATACGCGAGAATCAACCCGATTTGATTTTGATTGATTACATGATGGCTGACATGACAGGATTGGAAGCCGTCAAACAAATGCGCGAAATCACGCTGCTGGAAGGTGTACCCATTGTTATGGTTACCTCCACCGAAGATCGTGACATTCGTTATCTAGCTTTGGATGCAGGTGCTAGCGATTTTGTCACCAAGCCGATCGACCCTTTTGAATGCCGCATTAGATGCCGCAATCTGCTATATCTGCGCCTGCAACAAAAAGTCATTCTTCGGCACACGCTTTCTTTAGAGCAGCAAATCTCTAATGCCACTCGGCAAATCCACGCACGTGAACAAGAAACCCTGCTCAGACTCGCTAAAGCAGGTGAATTCCGCGACACCGACACTGGCAACCATGTGCTGCGCATGGCGAAGTATTCATACTTGGTTGGACAAGCACTTGGCATGTATGAAGAACATTGCAAACTCATTGAACTCGCCGCGCCCATGCACGACATTGGTAAAATTGGTATCCCCGACCACATCCTGCTCAAACCAAGTGCGCTCAATGCAGATGAATGGGCTGTTATGAAAACACACCCAACTATTGGTCATCAAATCCTCCACGGCAGCCCCTCTAAATATCTCAGCTTGGGTGCAGAAATCGCCTTAGCACACCATGAAAAGTTCGATGGCAGTGGCTATCCGAATGGCACAAAGGGCGAGAGCATTCCCATCGCCGCCCGCATTGTTGCCGTGGCAGATGTATTCGATGCATTGACTTCCGAACGCCCCTATAAAAAGAAATGGTCCAACGAAGCCGCGCTAGAATATCTGACAACCAACAGCGGCTCGCATTTTGATCCGCTTTGCGTGCAAGCATTCATGGGACAACTGGGGCAAGTTGCTACCATTCAAAAGCAGCTTCAAGACAAGTCAGCGTAGATATATTAGCAAACCTATTATGGCTCCAATATTTGGCAGGCTTCCTCAGCAGTTTCGCAAAAAGTTCCCGTATTACGGCAGGGAGCATGAGCAAGCTTTAACACGAATCATTATTTCCTTGCTAGCATTTTCTTACCTAGGCTATCAATTTCTCACCGCTGCAAATGCCTCACACTTTCGCTCCGTTGTTATTGTGTCAGGGATATTTTTACTCTTCAGCGTTCTTCTTGGAATAATGGTATTCCAAAGTAACAAGCCCTCAGATAAACGACTATTCTTATCGATGTTTGCAGATGTTTGCGCCATTTCTTATGGCATGTCCATTAACAATGATTCCAGCACACTTTTTTATGGAATTTACCTGTGGATTATCGTTGGCAATGGTCTGCGCTTTGGCTCTAAATCACTTTTTAGAACTCAGGTATTAAGCATCTTGGGATTTTCTACGGTCATTTTTTTCAGCGACTACTGGCAAGGACACCTAACGATTGCAGCAAGTTTTTTGATTATCATAATTGCAATTCCCCTCTACATCTACACACTTTTGGCTCGATTAAATCAAGCAACCATACGTGCAGAAGAAGCCAACAAAGCAAAAAGCTTTTTCCTAGCCAATGTCAGCCACGAAATCCGCACACCGTTGAATGGCATCATCGGCGCAAATGAGCTCATTCTTGATACCCCGCTAAATGCCGAGCAGCAGGAGCTTGCCAACACTATGCGCAACTCCGGGCATATTTTGCTCAAATTGATTGAAAATGTTTTGGACTTTTCCAAAATTGAAAGCGGCAAACTCACTGCCGAGATTATCGATTTTGATTTGCACAAACTAATCAATAACAGTGCGGATATTTTGAATGTGCAGGCCGAGAAAAAAGGCTTGCGTCTGCAAATCAATGCTTCGCCCGAAACCAGTTTTTTACTGCGTGGCGATATGCAGCATTTGCGCCAAGTCATTCTTAACTTGCTTGGCAATGCCATCAAGTTTACCCCAGCAGGCAAAGTGGAATTACGCGTCAACACCCTCCAACAAAACGACACTTCTACCCGCCTGAGATTTGAAGTGGCAGACACAGGCATCGGCATTCCCGAAACCGCACAGGCAACTATTTTTGACAGTTTCAAACAAGCTCACGCAGGCAGCTATGGCGGAACAGGACTGGGTACGACCATCTCCAAACAATTAGTCGAATTCATGGGTGGCAAAATCGGTTTGCACAGTGTCGTGGGACAAGGCACAACATTCTGGTTTGAACTGCCCTTCGATAAACCATTAGAAAAACGCTCTCCAGAATCTAGGCAAACATTGCATCAAATGCGGGTGCTTGGTATCGGCATGACCGCTGAAGAACAAGCGAGTGCTGAAGCCTACATGACAAGCTGGGGCGGACGCTTTACCCATGCAGAGTCGCTCAATCAATTACTTTCCTTACTGGAACAAATACCCTCCAATGGTCAACGCAGCCATGTTGTACTGTGCCGTCCGCAAAGCATCATTTGCGATAACAAAGCATTCGCCACACAGGTTTTCGCAGCCCACTCGCCAAGCAAAGTTACCCTCATTATTTTGGATGCGGATAGCTATAGCGAGCCACAACTGGTGAGGATGGGTTATAAATGCCTCCTCACTACGCCCATCGATAAAACGCTGTTGTTCAATACCGTACACAGTGTTCGCTCGGTTGATGCGGAATCGAAAGATGTGATTTCGTTCATGCGCCACTACGAGCGCGCCAACACCGAAAAACAAAAGCTCAATATTCTGATTGCAGATGACAACAGTACGAATCGCATCATCCTATCCAAAATTTTGGAGCGTGCGGGACATAACGTCAACATGGTAGAAAATGGCGAACAAGCTCTCGATGTTTTAGAAGAACATGCTTACGACTTGATCATTATGGATATGAACATGCCCGTGATGGGCGGGCTGGAAGCATTCAAAATTTACCGCGTCACCGATTCTAAAAAACCACAAATACCCGTCATCATCTTGACTGCGAGTGCCACTGTCGAGGCCAAGCAAGCCTGCGAAGAGGCAGGCGTGGATGCCTTCCTGACCAAGCCCATTGAAACGCATAGTCTGCTGGAAACAATCAAACGGCTAACATCAACTCACCAGCAACCTTCCCTTGCGATTAAACCCGCAAAAACGCCCCTTGCCTCCATAGAAATAGATAGCACCGTACTCAATGAAAATACCGTGCATCAATTAAAAGTGCTGGGTGGCGGAGAAGATGACTTTTTGGATGTCGTCATCAAAGGATTTATTTTGGAAGGCGAACAGTTGTTAGCAGGCATGCAACAAGCTCTGCTCAAAGGCGAATACACCACCTTCAAAGAACTGGCTCACGCCCTAAAAGGCAGCTCAGGTAACTTGGGTGCGGAAACGTTATTTCAAGTTTGCCGAGACATCTCACAACTCAGTCAAACCGAGTTGCGAGATTCGGGGGATGCTCAATTAAGCGCGGCACAAAAGGCTTTTCGTGCCACTCAGACAATGTTACTGATCTATCTTTCTAAGGAAACGCTGATTAGACCCATTCGCCCTGAACCATCAAAGGATAAGTTAATTTAACTCTTTGAGTTATAAATCCTGTCACTCATAGCTCGACAGGGTTCTCCTGAGTTTATCAAAGTGATTACCACGAACGACGGTATTTAATCAGCGTTTACTTAGCTAGCCACTAACTGCCTGTTCCAGACTGACCTTGCAAAATCAACTTCCGTTATGAGTGTTGCCCTAGAAGTGGGCTTACCCTCAAAATCAAGCCAACGATGACTTTCAAAATCATAGAGTTTGCAACGTTCCTGAATTTTTCTCAACATAGCAAAAGAAAATTTTTCTGATATTGCTGAAGATCCGAGTAACTGGTTTAATTTGAATTGAGCTTCCGCAAGACGATAACATGGTATCGCTGGGTAAACATGATGCGCCGTGTGATCGTACACATGGTGCACCAGATTAGAAAACCAATCGGGAAATTGTAGCTGCACCGAAATAACATCTTGTCTCCCGACACCATTCCTATCTGGTTTCGTCTTAAACCATGCAACGCGTGGGTGAGTATGCTGAACATAAACCGTAAATGAAAACAATGATTGAAAAACATAAAATGGAACAATGAAGCCAAAAAATATTGCCGACAAAGATGACGTATCGGAATAATGTGGTGCCAAGTACAGGAGCGTAATAAATCCTAGCAAATACGTTAGTAGGTAAGCGGTATGAATCCACCCTTCCTTCCTGATGCTGGCTGGCATAGATGCACGAGGGAAGAATTTAACTTTCCACCAACGCTCCACAATATAATAAATTCCGAAAACCCAAAGGGATGGCAGCCTGTAGAAGCGATGCTTAAATTTACCCCAACTTGGAAGGGAATTAAACTCTTGTTTGGACATTGGAGTAAATGAATCGGGGTGATCTTCGTTTGTCTTGTGATGGTGAAGGTTGTGGTGATCGTATAGCCATAATCTATAGTTGAAAAGCCCTGGCGTAAAGGACGCTATACCTATAGCCTTATTTAACTTTCGAGATGCGGTTAAACTGTTGTGCGCTGCATCATGCCCAAGAGTAGCTAGGTTTGCGGCCTTTGCTCCTGCCAGAATTCCTGCAATTAGCTTTAATAACATCCAAGGTGAAAATAATACGGCAGCTATAGCCACACAATAGGTTGCCCAGTCCACTAGGAATAACTGAATTCCCTTACGTGTGTCGGATATTGCAAATTCCAATAACTCTTTTCTGATTTGTCTAGCGGATGGTATAGTTTGCACAGATATTCCCTTTTGATGATGAGGCACTACACTGTCGATGGTTAAAAAATTACGCACCTAAAGCTGTTAGCTTTGCATTATCGGAATTAGTCCGCTCTATGCTTTCAAACAATTTTTGTTGAGAACGCACGAAACGATCCATTACCTTCAAATCTTTCTCATTCAATTTCAACGCAGAGTCAACCCAAACATTCGTAATATCCATTAACTCTTGATAGGTGATTGGATTAAAGCGTTGACGTGCTTTTTGAACTGCAATGTAACCATTGGAACGGCGTGCTTGCTTTTCGACGTAATCATACACAGCCTGTTCGCCAAAGCCATTTTCCACCAACACATCTACCAAACCCATCTCGTGCAATTCTTCCGCACTGTACAACTTACCGCTCAAAATAACTCTCTCAGCTTGAACACATCCAATTTTTCTTGCCAAGAAACTATAAGCACCCATGCCAGGAAAGAGGTTGAACAAAATCTCAGGGAATCCCATCTTTGCGCTACGCTCTGCGATAATAATGTCACTGGAAAGAGCCGCCTCAAACCCACCACCGAGCGCATCACCTTGCACCAATGAAATGGTGACTAATGGCAAATTGTAATGATTGACCCGTGAATGAATGACATCTATACATTTAGTGGCATAAGCCAATAGGCCATCGCGATTTTTATTTTTAATGAGTTGGCTAAACAACCCCAAGTGCCCACCAAAATTAAACACTCCTGGAACTAATGAACCCACAACCGAGTAATTAACTGGGTATTGCACATTCCCTACCAAAATTTTCCCACCGCTATTTTCAATGGATTTGTTGTAGCGACCCAGCTCTGCGAGAAACTCCTCTGTGCAACAAGGCACACCCTCTGGCTTCATTTCTATCCATGAAATACCCTGTTCGTGGTCAAATCTAGTGGCTACTTGGTCGTATTGAATTTTTATTGGGCTAATCGTGTTGCTCAGAAATTCCACAGTACCCATCTTGTGTGCTCCTTCAGTTTAATCGTTTCAATTTTGAATAGGCGAATCGCCAGCACCCAAACCTTTACTGAACTTCAATTTCCCCACCCGCTTTGTTCGTACAACAACGTTGAATGGTTGAATGGCAGCCTATTTGGGGAAGTAATGTTATCAGAAAATTTTAGCGCATTCGTGGGATTCGCCTAGGTAGTGGCATAAACCACAGTGATTTTGTGATGTCCGTTATAATCTAGTGCCACTCGTTTTGCCTCTATTTCACGTGCCTAAGATTCAACTTTTACCCGATCTGCTCATCAACCAAATCGCTGCTGGCGAGGTGATTGAACGCCCCGCATCCGCACTCAAAGAGTTGCTGGAAAACAGCTTGGATGCTGGTGCGACTGACATTTTGGTGCAATTAGAAAATGGTGGCATCAAGCTGTTACGCATACGCGACAATGGCAAAGGCATCGCTAAAGACGAGCTTAAACTGGCACTGATGCGGCACGCCACTAGCAAGATTGCCTCGCTGGATGATTTGCAAAGTGTCGCGAGCATGGGTTTTCGTGGCGAGGCTTTAGCGAGCATGGCAGCCGTTGCACAACTCACTCTAAGCAGCCGTACACAAGTAGATGCGCACGGTTGGAAAGTAGAAGCAATTGATGGGCAACTCAGTGAGCCAGAGCCTACTAATCAAGCTCAAGGCACAACGGTAGAAATTCGCGAGCTATATTTCAACACCCCCGCACGCCGTAAATTTCTAAAAACTGAAGCCACTGAGTTTGCTTATTGCGAGGAGGCCTTCAAACGTGTCGCTTTATCACGCCCCGACGTGGCTTTTTCTTTGCAGCACAATGGCAAGGTCATTTGGCAATTAGCTGCGGGACAAGATTCAATAAAACGCGTTGCCAATATATTAGGTGATGCCTTCGGACAAGCCGCTGTTGCGGTATCACGCAACGCCGCAAGCCTTTCATTACAAGGCTTGGCAGCCCTGCCCGCTTATTCACGCGCCAACCGCGATGCACAATACTTCTTTGTCAACGGCCGCTTTGTCCGTGACAAAGTTGCCAGCCATGCACTACGTCAAGCGTATCAAGATATTTTGCATCATCAACGACATCCCGCTTTTGTGTTGTTTCTCGACATGCCGCCCGAACAAGTTGACGTAAATGTGCATCCCGCCAAAAGCGAAGTACGCTTCCGCGAAAGCCAAGGCATACACCAATTTATTTTTCACTCTGTGCAACAAGCCCTAGCTATTCCTGCACATACTGCAAATCAAGTGCCACAACAGGCTGCGACATTTATTCCGATGCAACAAAATATGAGCCTTGGTGTCGCGCAATCAAATGCAGCTTATCAAGTGGGGGAAGCTTTCTCGGTGCAGGAGAGAAATGTAGTAGAAAAAGGTAGCGACACTTCAGTTATTAACCTTAACTTCACCTCGACAAACTCAGAACAACCTTCTCCCTTCGCTCATCACGACCAGGCAATTCCACCGCTCGGCTTTGCACTCGCTCAACTATCAGGCGTTTACATCCTCGCGCAAAATCAACATGGCTTAATCGTGGTTGATATGCACGCGGCGCATGAGCGCATCGTTTACGAACAACTGAAAACTTCTTTGGATGCAGAAAAAATCAGCACACAACCGCTGCTCATCCCCGTCAGTTTTTATGCAGACACATTGGATGTTGCCACCGCCGAGTCTGAACAAACCGCATTGCATCAACTTGGCTTCGACATAGCGCCGCTCTCTCCTACAACACTTGCAGTACGGGCGATGCCAGCTTTACTCAAACAATCTGAAGCTGAAAATGCTGCACGAGAAGTGTTAAATGAATTGCGCGATTTCGGCGCGAGTCGTGTATTGACAGAACGTCGCAACGAATTGCTCGGAACACTTGCCTGCCACGCCGCCGTTCGCGCCAATCGGATTTTGAGCGTCACCGAAATGAACGCGCTGCTGCGCGAAATGGAACATACCGAACGCTCAGGGCAATGCAATCATGGTCGCCCGACTTGGTTTCAGGTTACGCTCAAAGAACTCGATAAAATGTTTATGCGCGGGCAATGAAATTCACGCCACGTCATTCCCGCGCAGGCGGGAATCCAGTCAAAAATAAAATCCCCGCAAAGCGGGGCAACTATTTTAGTCGCTACGCGAAATTTGGTTATCGCTGGATTCCCGCCTGCGCGGGAATGACGGTGGTTTAACATGAGGTCATTGCCTCCCGCCATTTTCCTGATGGGACCCACTGCCAGTGGAAAAACTGGAGTCGCCGTCGAACTCGTGCAAACCCTGCCTGTTGAACTTATCAGCGTTGACTCCGCATTGGTGTATCGCGATATGAACATCGGCACAGCCAAGCCTGATGCAGAAACCCTGCGCATCGCACCGCATCATCTTATCGACATCATCAAACCCACCGAGGTGTATTCCGCCGCCGCGTTTCGCCATGACGCGTTGCGCTTAATGGCAGACATCACTGCACGCGGCAAAATTCCGCTGCTGGTGGGCGGAACGATGCTGTATTCCCGTGCGCTGCAAAATGGATTAAACGAATTACCCGTCGCTGACTCAGCCATTCGCGCCGAACTCGATGCAATCATCGCCGAACAGGGCATTGTCTATTTGCACCAACAACTCGCTGATGTCGATGCCGAAACCGCCAAAAGACTTTCGCCCAACGACACACAACGCATCCAACGTGCGATGGAGATTTACCGCGTCACTGGTACACCCATGTCGGAATTATTAAAAAAAGAAAATGACTTCGTTCTACCTTACAAAACAATTAACATCGCGTTGATACCGAGTGACCGAAAGGTACTGCACCAACGCATCTCTACACGCTTTGAACAAATGATGAAACAAGGTTTAGTGGAAGAAGTGCGCGAATTACGCCGACAATATGAATTGCATCCCAACTTACCCTCCATGCGATGCGTGGGTTATCGCCAAGCGTGGCAATTCATCGACGGCGAAATAAATGGAGCACAATTAGTTGAAACTGGACTCGCTGCCACACGACAACTCGCAAAGCGACAACTAACTTGGTTGCGCTCCACGCCTGATGTAATTGAGATTGACTGTTTATCGACTAACCTTGCGCAACAAGTACGCGCCGCGCTTGCTCATTTGGCTTAGCTAAATAACCTGTACCGCCAACGTCCCTACCCTACCCTGAACTTCACGCATCTGCACTTCATGATAAGGCAGCGCGCTAACATCCAGCCCTTCGAGGTATTGCTGCATAGATACCAGTTCATAGCCCTGTGCTTGCCAACCTTTAAGTAGTTGCTCAAAAATCGGCATCCATTTCTGTCCTTCCAGTTCAGCATGCAAAGTATAAACATGTCCTGTCGCAGAAGGTGCTTCCGTCAGCTTCAAAACATGTTCTGCGATGTTGTCCAGTGTGATGCCATCACGATTCATCAGTTCGTCCAACGTCGGCAATGTGGTGGGCAATTGTGGGCACGCGATAATCTCCGCCTGCCAAGTGGGTATAAAGGGATGTGTGCCGCGCGTGTCGGAGCTGTATGCAAAACCATGCTGTTGCATGAGGCGCAATGCCTGGCGATTCATCTGCCAGCCCGCCGCCGCATGAGCGCGCGGCGCATCGCCAAAAATTTCGGTATAGCGATCCACCGTGCGCTGCATCTCCTGTATCGTCCAATCGTTGGACTGATTCGCCACATGATCTTGCCAGCGGATGTGATCGTAGCAATGGATGCCCACTTCAAAGCCCGCATCGCGCACACCACGCATCATGTCCGCGCATTTTTTTCCGATGTCTGGCGCGGGAAGTAGCGTGCCATACAGCAACGTCTTAATGCCGTAATGCTCCACCACCGAAGTGCGCGAAACCTTGCCAATAAAGCCAGGGCGGAATACGCGCTTAATCGCGCGCCCCGTATGGTCAGGACCTAGCGAAAAGAAGAAGGTTGCCTGCGCCTGATAGCGTTGCAGCACATCAACCAAACGCGGCACACCTTCACGCGTACCGCGATAGGTATCGACGTCAATTTTTAGAGCTATTTTTTTCATGTTAGTAGTGTAGTAATCCTTAAAATGGGGCTGCAAAAATCCAAACACCTACATGCTCAAATGTTGCGATGCTTCTTAATCAAATCATGCGCGATCTGAATCTCTTTCGCCTGCTCGGTTGCCACCGCAATCATATCTTCCGGCAAGCCCTGCCCCATCAATTTATCCGGGTGATATTGGCTCATCAGCTTGCGATAGGCGCGCTTGATTTCCGCATCACTGCTGTCTTTGGTCACGCCCAAGGCTTTATACGCATCTTCTAGCGCGGTGGCAGAGTCAACCTGTTGCCCACCGAAGTGCGTCTGGTTTTGCACCATCTCCACCATGTGTTTGAACGCCACCTGATCGTAGCCCAACTGCTTGGCAAGATCGGTGAGCAACGCTTCTTCTGCCGGATGAAAATGCCCATCCGCCATCGCCATCACAATCAGGTAAACCAACAACACATCTTTCAGATTTTTGGTGTGTCCGCACACCGACATAAATCGCGTGTAGGTGGGCTTGATGTCAAACTCTGGTGCAGCACCCTTCTTGAACAACACAATCGCCTGCGCACGATGTTCCTCCGTCATGCCCAGCTTCTGCATAAACTGTTCAACGTGCACAATCTCTGCCTGCGAAACATGCCCGTCCGCCTTCGCCAGTTTCCCCATCGAGATGAACAATGTCTCAAGAAACACCGCCTGACGCATCGCATTCTGCAACGGATTGATCGCACCCGAACCGTAAATCCTCATGCGGTCAAAGAACGACCCAACGAACCAACCTAAGATCGCGCCGAAGAAACCCCAAAAGTAATAACCCGCAACAACACCAATAATCTTAAACAAGACGACTCCAGAGAAAATTAAAAATGGAAAACAGTAGGGAGAGTGCTGATAAAGTCTAAATTATGGTTCGGTACTTTTTCCGTTCGTCCTGATAACCAGCGTTTATAAATCAAGTGGATAACTCGACTATGGCGCATAGCTCCCCGTCTTCTCAAGGTTAATCGAAGGTAACATCGCGCCCACATCCAGCTTGGCTTTTAGGGTGTACGCCACCTGCCCTTTTGGGTTTTGCAGCAGGTCGCTCACAAAGCGTATGCCTTCAAACACCCCCACCGTTGCCATCACCTTAAACTCCGCCTCGCCGTAGCCCAGCACGATGGGCAATTGATTCGCCGCGCCATCCACCACCTGATAATCATTGAGTGCGACGGTATAACTCATGCCACGCAAACTTAGTTGCGTGGAATTGGGATTCACCACGCGCAGACCTATCTCAAAACGGGGCGTAATGCCTTCGGAAGGCAAAGGTTTGAACGAGGTGATATTGACCGTGGGCGTTACAAAATCCGGGCGCAACGTGGCACAGCCTGCAATCAAACCCACACACAAGGCGAACCACACTATCCACACCCCAGAAAATCTGCCGCGATATTTCGTCATCATTATTTTTCCGTTGATTAAAGCCATGCGGAATAATAATCGAAAAGGCTCTCACAGACTGGCAAGTTCGGCAAGGCGTCACCAAACAACCACGCACAAAAACAATCCTGCTCCATGTACCTTCCCCTCAACCCAGCAACCTGTCGCCCGCAGACGTTAGTGGACGCTGTCAGCCAAAATTGCAGCCACTGCTTGTAAACTTGATTGGGAACTTGTACGTTATTGCACATGCCCAATCCCCGTTGGGGCTTAATTGTTGATTTCCACTTGCGCAAGGAGTAATACCATGAAAAACATTTTACTTGTGTTGTTTACCGCTTTAATCAGCACACCTGTTTATGCAGATCGTGGTGGTCATCGTCACGGTAGTGAGTTTCGTGGCAGCATGAGCTGGGAAGGGAGCGGGTGGTTTTTCCCGGCTTTGGTAGGCGGAGCCATATTTCTGGATTTAGCTCGCAGAACAGCACCAGCCGAACCTGAGACAGTATATGTTCAACCCGAACCCGTTTACGCACCCAAGGTCGCCGCTGCCCCAGTCTGGTATTTTTGCCCGGCGACCAACACCTATTACCCGTACGTGAATTCTTGCCCAGGCGGATGGCAAACCGTACCAGCTACTCCTCCCGCTGCAACGGCTTTATCGAAGCCAGCTAACAGTCCGTCAGAATAATCGCCCAAGCGACATCTATAAAAAATGCCCTCGCGGGCATTTTTTATTTCCACTACTTTTCACCAAACACTTCCTGCAAAAATACCGTCGCTTGCTGCCACGAATCTTTATCAGCAGCCTCGTTATAAGCCAACGGCAATTTGAATTCTTTACCCAACGCATCTGCTTCTTCATTGGTGAAGGCATGTTGTGCATTCGGGTAAGTCACAACGCGATAGTCTGCTTTCGCTGCATCCATTTCCGCTTTGAACGCTGCAACTTTGTCCGCGCCTATCATCGGGTCGGCTTCGCCTGTAAATGAAACGATGCGCGCTTTGATCTTGCCAGGCTGCGCGGGTGTGCTTGTACCCAACGAGCCGTGGAAGCTGGCTACACCTTTCAAATCTTCGCCCATACGCGCCATGTTCAACACCACGCCACCGCCGAAGCAATAGCCTATCGCGGCAATTTCACTGGCATTCACGGTATCTTGATCGCGCAGCACTTGCATCCCTGCTTCAAAACGCGCCGTTGCCATCGGCATATTTGTACTTACTTCGGTGGCAAATTTTCCCGCGTCATCGGGATGATGCGCTTGCTTGCCATCGCCATACATATCCACCGCCAATGCGGTATAGCCCAGTTCCGCCAACATGCGTGCGCGCTTGCGTGCGTATTCGTTATGTCCCCACCACTCATGCACCACCAACACCGCCGGGCGCTTGCCCTTGAAGGCATCGTCATACGCGACATAACCTTTGAGGGTGGTGTCACCCGCCCGATAGCTCACTTCTTTGCCGATTACCGCCGCCAGTGCTGTATTAGCCAGGCAGCATAACAACATCATCAAATAAAAAATTTTCATGTTTATCTCCTAGATAGTGTCGTCACAAGATATTCAACCACAAAACGATGCAGCGAACATACACCGCCGCAAAGAATGAGGAAGTGCATTTTGCATAACGAGTCTCAATCCTTCTCCACCGCTTAAGGTGCAATAAGGCGTTTTCCACCAAGTGCCATAGCTTGTAGGTTTCTTAAGGATATTACATTATCGCGGCAATATGCTTACGCATTTTTGGCATTAGTATTGGGTTGTTGCACCGTGATTTCAAACCCTGTTTTGCGGTGATTTTTTAGCTACCGTTACTGCAAACAACCTCACCCGCATTTCATTCCAGCCGACAGAACGTTACTCGGCAAAAAAATCCTTTACCTTGTTCATCCATGATTTCGCACGGGGGTTATGTCGTTCGTTATCTTTGTCGTTAATGGATTCAAATTCGCGCAGCAATTCTTTTTGTTTATCGGTTAAGTTGACGGGTGTTTCCACTATGACATGGCAATGTAAGTCGCCATACGTCGCGCTGCGCACGCCTTTGATGCCTTTTCCGCGCAATCGGAATTGTTTGCCACTTTGTGTTTCCGCTGGAATTTTGATGCTGGCTTTGCCGTCCAGTGTAGGAATCTCAATCTCGCCGCCAAGTGCTGCAATGCTAAAACTAATGGGCATTTCACAATGCAGATCGTTATGGTCGCGCTGAAATACCGCGTGAGGTTTGAGTTGTACGACAACATACAAGTCGCCAGATGGCCCACCATTTGCGCCATGCTCGCCTTCACCACTGAGACGGATACGATCATCGGTATCCACGCCAGCGGGAATTTTAACGGCGAGCGTTTTATGTTTCTTGATGCGACCTTGCCCGTTGCAGGGTTTACACGGCGAGGCAATCATCTTGCCTGAGCCGTGACAACGCGGGCAGGTTTGTTGCACGGAGAAGAAGCCTTGCTGCATACGCACCTGACCATGCCCCCCGCAGGTGGTGCAGGTGCTGGCGGATGTGCCAGCCTTTGCACCCGAACCATGGCAAGTTTCACACTCTGCCATGGTGGGGATACGAATTTCTGTTTCCGTGCCGCGTGCCGCTTGCTCTAACGTAATCTCCAGGTTGTAGCGCAAGTCTGAACCGCGTTGCACGCTGCTGCGACCACCACGTTGACCGCCGCCAAAGATGTCGCCGAAGATGTCGGAGAAATCAAAACCCTGTGCGCCACCCGCGCCAAATGGGCTGCCGCCCATGCCACCCGCTTCAAACGCGGCGTGTCCATGTTGATCATAGGCCGCACGTTTTTGCCCGTCGCTTAACGTTTCGTAAGCTTCCTTGGCTTCTTTGAAATGCGCTTCGGCCTTGGGGTTGTCAGGATTGCGGTCAGGGTGATACTTCATCGCCATTTTGCGATAAGCTTTCTTCAGGTCGTCATCGGATGCATCACGATTTACGCCTAGGGTTTCGTAGTAATCTTTTTTGGACATAGTAGTAAGCAGTTAGTCGCTAATCATAAGTTGAAAAGCGAGTTGGTCGAGAGTGAATAAACGCTAGCAATTAGTTGAAAAGCGACACGTTCCAACTAACGACTAGCGTCTAACGACTACTTGCTATTTCTTGTCCTTTACTTCGGTGAACTCCGCATCCACCACATCGCCTTCGTCTTTCTGGGGTTCAGCACTTGAAGCACCGCCCGCATCAGCAGCTTGCGCTTTGGCTTGTTCAGCCGCATACATTTTTTCACCAAGTTTTTGTGCTGCGGTCGCCAGTGCTTCAGACTTGGCTTCGATAGCAGACTTGTCGTCAGATTTGACCACTTCCTCGGCTTCTTTCACTGCAACCTCAATTGCGGATTTTTCATCTGCACTCAGTTGATCGCCGTATTCTTTAAGCGACTTATTGGTGGAGTGGATTAACGAATCCAACTGATTACGCGCAGTGACCAATTCAATGGCTTTACGATCTTCTTCGGCATTGGCTTCAGCATCGTTGACCATGCGTTGAATTTCTTCTTCGCTCAAGCCAGAGCTAGCTTGGATCTTGATCTTGTTTTCTTTGCCAGTAGCTTTGTCTTTAGCGGAAACGTGCAAGATACCGTTCGCGTCGATGTCGAAAGTCACTTCAATTTGCGGCATACCGCGTGGTGATGGTGGAATGTCCGACAAGTTAAATTGTCCCAAGCTCTTGTTGCCGGAAGCAATCTCACGCTCACCTTGCAATACATGGATAGTCACCGCATTTTGGTTGTCTTCAGCGGTCGAGAATACTTGCGAAGCCTTGGTAGGAATCGTGGTGTTTTTCTTGATGAGTTTAGTCATCACGCTGCCCATGGTTTCGATACCTAGGGACAATGGAGTAACGTCGAGCAGCAATACGTCTTTCACTTCGCCCTGCAATACGCCACCTTGAATCGCAGCACCAACGGCTACCGCTTCATCAGGGTTCACGTCCTTGCGCGGCTCTTTTCCAAAAAATGCTTTGACGCGCTCTTGCACCATAGGCATACGAGTTTGACCGCCGACCAGAATCACGTCGCCGATGTCGGATGCGCTGACACCTGCATCTTTCATCGCGATTTTGCAGGGTTCGATAGTGCGGGCAACCAAGTCTTCCACCAAGCTTTCCAATTTGGCGCGGGTGATTTTTACTGCCAAGTGCTTAGGGCCGGTTGCGTCGGCAGTTACATATGGCAGATTCACTTCGGTTTGCTGCGCGCTAGACAATTCTATTTTGGCTTTTTCAGCCGCGTCTTTCAGGCGTTGCAATGCCAACACATCTTTACGCAAGTCGATGCCGCTTTCTTTTTGGAATTCTTCCACCAGAAAATCAATCACGCGCATGTCGAAATCTTCACCACCCAAGAAGGTGTCACCGTTGGTGGACATCACTTCAAATTGGTGTTCGCCATCAAGTTCAGCGATGTCGATGATGGAGATATCGAATGTGCCACCACCCAAGTCATACACGGCAATCTTGCGGTCGCCTTCTTGTTTATCCAAACCGAACGCCAATGCAGCAGCAGTTGGTTCGTTGATGATGCGTTTCACATCCAGACCGGCAATGCGCCCTGCATCTTTCGTAGCTTGGCGTTGCGCATCGTTGAAGTAAGCCGGAACAGTGATGACCGCTTCAGTAACGGGTTCGCCCAGATAATCTTCGGCGGTTTTCTTCATTTTCATCAGCACTTGTGCGGAGATTTCCGGTGCGGAGAATTCTTTGTCGCGCACTTTGATCCATGCGTCGCCGTTCTTGGCTTTAACGATTTTGAAAGGAACCATGCCGATGTCTTTTTGTACCATCTTCTCATCGAAGTTACGACCAATCAGACGTTTTACACCGTACAGCGTGTTGGTTGGATTAGTCACGGCTTGACGCTTGGCAGGCGCGCCCACCAACACTTCGCCGTCTTCCATATAGGCGATGATAGAAGGCGTGGTGCGTGTACCTTCGGCGTTTTCAATTACCTTGGTTTTGCCGTTTTCCATGATGGCCACGCAAGAGTTCGTCGTGCCCAAGTCAATACCGATGATTTTTCCCATGATGTTTCCTTTCAAGTTAAGTCGTTAATGCGATGCGTGTAAATTGGGGGTGCGTACTGCAAATTTCAAGAGGGTTATTTGGCTTTCGCGACCAAAACCAATGCAGGGCGAAGAATTCGCTCATTCAACGCGTAGCCTTTTTGCATCACACTGACCACCGTGTTGGCTGGCTGGTCGCTGTCTATCATGCTAATCGCCTGATGTTTGTGCGGATCGAGCTTTTCGCCGATCGGGTTGATTTCAGTGATGTGAAATTTTTCAAACACGCTAGTGAGTTGTTTGAGGGTCAATTCCATGCCGCTCTTAAAACTTTCTACGGTGGTGTTTTCCACGGCCAGTGCGGCTTGCAGACTATCCATCACCGCCAGCATTTCATTGGAAAAACGCTCCACGGCAAACTTTTGTGCTTTGCTCACATCTTCAATTGCGCGGCGACGGATGTTTTCGCCTTCAGCCTTGGCATACATCCAAGCATCGTAGTGTTCTTGGGCTTTAAGCTCGGTGGCTTGCAGTTGATCCGCGAGATTGGGGATAATTTCTATCGTGCTTTCCTGCGTGGCCTCGACGCTTGCTGGGTTTTTTTGTTGTTCGCTGCTAGAGTTGGTATCGTTCTGTTCCATGTTCATTTCCAATTTTTTTTGACCTCTACCCAATGGGGTCGCTAGTTTCAGATTTCAAGGGGAATCGTGAAAATTATTTTTTAAGGCTAGGCTGTAACAGCATGATTTAACTTTGAGTGCAGCGCAGTTCCACGGTATGATTGCCGCCGCAAACCAATACAGATACGAGATGTGATGGAAGAAAAATTGTTGCAACCCAAAATTCTCATTGTTGAAGATGACAAATCAGTTTCATACTTGCTCGAATTTATTCTAAATCGAGAAGGCTTCGCCACAGCGTGTGCGGCAGATGGTCGAGCCGCCGAGTTATTGTTTGACATGGAATCAAAGCCATTGCTGATTTTGCTGGATGTGATGTTGCCTTACCAAGATGGCTTTCAGCTCATTCGCATTATTCGCACCAAGCGTGATTGGCATGATGTGCCGATTATTATGCTGACGGCGAATTCACAAGAACAAGACATCGTGCGGGCATTGGATTCAGGTGCAAACGACTATGTGGTTAAACCGTTCCAGCCTAATGAATTATTGGCGCGCGTGCGCCGCTTGATGAAAGGATCAAAATGATCGTTAAGTATTTTTTGTTGAGTGCTTGTCTAATGACTCAGTTAAATGTTTGGGCGGCGGATACGCCCACTGCCGTTTCCGAGCCAACCAACCCAGCCATTACTCCCGAAAAGCCTGCGCCTGCCATCAAACCCGCTGTAATCGAGGAGGTTGAAGTTGAACTGGAACTCCCTGCCGCTTTTACTGAAGCCCAACCTATTCCGCTACCAGCCAAGTCCCTTGACTCTACAACAACGCCAGCCAAATCAGGCGTGAAAATTTTGCCTTATCAAGTCGAATTGGGCGGCAACTTCAGTAAATTGAGTAATGGCTACACGGATGGAAGTGCGTACTTTTCCGCAGAAATGAAGTTGGAAAGCCGCAATAACATTTATGCGTCGATACGCCGAGAAAATCACTATGCCGCCATAGATAATGAAGCGATGGGCGGCTTCTACCAACCCATTGATGAACAGTTTGCACTCGTGGCTGAGATGAGTGTGAGCCCAACACATTATGTTTTGCCACTTCGGTCGATGCTGGGGCAAATTGATTTTTTAGGGAAAAACGGCTGGGGCGCAAATGTTGGTTTGCGCCACACTGAATATAACGCTGCATTGATAAACGTATTGAGTGCCTCCATCGAGCGTTCATGGGAAAATTATCGAGTGGCTTACTCGCACTTTCAGGGATTTTGGTCGGGTCACGGCTCAACCAGCAGCGGTCAAGTTCAGGCTGCCAAATACTATGGCGATTCCAATTGGTATGGAATAAATTTCTCCAGCGGAAGTGAATTAGATACCTTGCCTAACTTGTTCATGGCAAGCACCAATGTGCGCACTCTGATTGTAAACGGGCGGCACTGGCTAAAACCAAACTTGGCATTGGCTTACGCGATAGGCAATTCCCGCCACGGCAACTACTATTCACGCAACGGGTTACAGCTTGGACTACGCCACCAATTCTGATCAGATTATTTATTTTGCATTGATCACTGGATTCATCGCAGTGGGACTGGCATTTTTGTTGGTTTTGCAAGTGATCGTGTTGCGTTTTCTGCTCATCCGTCGTGAACAGCGCAAAGCAAAATTCCTCGCGCTTTGGCGACCCTTGATGGCGCAAAGTGCTACGGGTGAAAGCGCGATTTACCCCCGTGTTGCTGAGGCAGACATCAAAGAATTCCTAATCTTATGGAATCACCTGCAAGAGCTGATTAGAGGTATTGCCAAAGATGGTTTGAATAAATTGGCGCATAGCGTCGGCATGAATCTCACCGCAAAAAAATTATTGCGAAAAGGGGTATTTGCCGAAAAAGTGCTGGCAATGATGACCTTGGGCAATTTGCGTGACAAGTCCGCTTGGGCAAGCTTAACCGATTTGATGCATGATGAAAGCCCACTGATTTCGCTCGCTGCCAGTAGTTCGTTAATGAAAATTGATGCGGAGGCAGGCATCCATTTGTTTATGCCCTTGGTGGTTTTAAGAGAAGATTGGCCTCCCGTCAAAGTTGCCATGATATTGAAAGAAGCGGGGGCGGGTGTGATTTCCGAACCGCTGGCTAATGCCATTCGTTCCGCCAAACCCAAGCAAGTAAAAAGGCTAATCAACTATTTGGAATTGGCCAGCACCGCAGAAAGTTCGCGTGTCATGCGCGAAATTCTGTCCGTAAGCCGCGATCAACAAGCCATTGCAACGTGCCTGAGGATGATGAAAGACCCGCGCGATTTAGATATGGTGCGTAGTCAAACCGTCAATCCGATTTGGATTGTTCGCGTGCAAGCTGCCGCCGCACTGGGGCGCATTGGAGTCGAAGAAGACAAGGCGCGCCTGATTAGATTGCTGGTTGATCCGCAGTGGTGGGTCCGCTACCGTGCCGCAACCGCACTCAGCCAGTTGCCCTTTGTCAGCATTGAAGAATTGCGACACATCCAAACCAAGCAAACTGACCGCTTTGCGATTGAAATGCTTCAGCAAGTATTAGCAGAAAGGGTGGCATGAGTATCCAAACAGCCATTGAAATTGGACAGTGGTTTTTTTTGCTGTACTTTATTTTATTGAACACGGGTTATCTAACGCTGAATCTGTTATCAGTCATTAACATCTCACGCATGATGCGTGAGAATGTCAGCGAAGAACTGTCACAGTTATATTCCGGTTTTGAAACACCCATCACCTTATTAGTTCCCGCTTATAACGAGCAATCTACGTTGGCAGCCTCCATCCGTTCTCTATTACAACTGAGCTACCCTCAATATGAAATTTTAGTCATTAATGATGGATCGACGGATAACACGTTGGCCGTATTGCAGCGTGAGTTTTCTTTGGTACCCTTCCCCGAAACTTACCGTGCGCGACTGAAAACCCAGCGGGTGCGCGGCATTTACCACTCGACCGTATTTCCCAATTTGCGTGTTATCGACAAAGAAAACGGTGGGAAATCTGACTCGCTTAACGCGGGCATCAATGTTTCGCGCTACCCGTTATATTGCGCGGTAGATGCCGATTCTATTTTGCAGCGCGATAGCTTACAGCGTGTCGCAAAACCATTTCTGGAAGACTCCACGGTCATCGCGTGCGGCGGCAGTGTGCGTATTGCCAATGGCTGCCAGATCAGTGGTGGCTTCTTAGAAAAAATAGGGCTGCCTAAAAGTTTCCTGGCACGTGTGCAAATTGTCGAATACCTGAGGGCTTTTTTGTTTGGACGCATGGGGTGGTCGCCAATTAACGCGATGTTGATTATTTCTGGCGCATTTGGCATCTTCAAAAAAGATGCCGTCACGGATGTCGGCGGGTATCGTACCGACACACTGGGCGAGGATATGGAACTCGTAGTTCGCTTGCACAGACATTACCGCTTGGCAGGCAAGCCTTACAAAATTCAATTTGTTCCCGACCCCATTTGCTGGACAGAAGCACCAGAAAATCTGAAGACACTCAGGTTGCAGCGCACGCGCTGGCAGCGTGGACTTGCCGAAAGCTTGAGCATGAATATCGGCTTATTATTCCATCCTAAAGGCGGCACGGCTGGCTGGCTGGCCTTCCCTTTTACCGTGATATTTGAGTGGTTGGGTCCGCTAATCGAAGTGGTCGGGTATATTTTCATGTGCCTGCTGTTCTACTTCGGCATGATCTCCTCGACTGCGTTTTTGGTGTTCTTACTCGTGGCAATCGGCTTCGGCTTATTACTATCCATGAGCGCGTTATTGCTTGAAGAAATGTCATTCCACATCTACCCGCGTGCCAGCCATCTCGCGTGGCTGATGCTCGCCGCACTGGTAGAGAATTTTGGTTATCGTCAACTTACCTCAGTTTGGCGATTGATGGGTTTATTTAGCTGGCTATTTTTCAGCAAAGGACGTTGGGGAACAATGAAGCGCAAGAAGGTTACTTTCTGATTTTGATTCAAAATCGACGACTCATCGTGATGGATAATTTATCTATTCCGACATACTCACCTGGCGCAAAAAGCAGCTCCTGACGCTCGTGGCTGAACGAGGGAGAAACGAATACCGCATTCTTGGGAGACCACTGCCCTGAGATTCCCAATGAGTGGCTTCTGAGCGCAACCACAAACGGCGGATAGGTACGCTCTTCTGGGGATTTTCCCGTACTCGCGCTCAACCGCACATAGCGATCCGCATCGGCAAAATACCGCGTGAGTTTGATCCCCGCAGACATGGATGTGCCAACATTTGAGGGCGTGATGTAGGGACGAAAAGTCAGCAGGTAGTCACCCATATATTTACTCAAGCTTCCCGTGTACATCGTGACAGATGAATTGGTAAAAGCGAGGTGTCGAACGCCAATTGATCCTTCATAGCCATTGCCAAGCGCAGAAAATACTTCAGCACCTTGGCGAGTTTGCGGAAACAAGTGACCGCTTGATATACCTAGGTTAAGTTCTGCCCAACCACCATTCCACAATTTCGGATAGACATCCATTTCGTATTGCGTATCCTGGCTTTGGTAGCGATCAGCTGCATTGAGTCGCAATGAAAAAGATCCCCATGAGGTCAGGCGACCATACTGAAGAGAGTAAATAGGATTTTCTTCATAAGTTCGAGAGTAACTATCTACCGAGTAACCCAATTGCACGCTATTGGGGGTGGCGAGTGTGGTCGTCACCCCTGTCAGAGATAGTCCATCCATCTCGGCATTTGCGGTGCTAGCAAGTGGTAAAAATATCGCCGTCAAAAGATACCGATAAAAATTATTCATCATGGTGTGAATTCCATTTATTTCTCTCAATGCTTTGCCAACAATCGTTTTTTTAGGGTTTGTGCTTCAACCATATCAGGTTTTAAGTGTAGCAGATGTTTGAGCGTTGTTCGTGCCGCAGCCCATTGTTTGAGACGTTCTTGAGTGCGTGCTTTGTGCAGTAGCAGGTCAGAATCGTTGGGGTCTTGCAATAATCCCCTCTCAATGATTACTAGCGCGTCAGCTGACCTATCCGTCCAAAGTGCCAAATCTGACAACGCCGAATAGGCATCGGTGTAACTAGGGTTGCGCCGAATGACCTCTTCAAAATTGAGACTGGCTTTTTCGTAGTTGCCTTCCCACGCATAACTGCGCCCCAGCAACATGCGCATGTCATGGAAGTTCGGTGAGCTGCGTAGCACATGACGTGCAATCAGTCTCGCATCGTCATAGCGTTTTTCATCAAGCAGTATTTGCCTCGCTGTGTTGGCAGCTTGTATCGGGGTGGCTGTTTGCAGA
Organism: Gallionella sp.; assembly: GCA_040079595.1. Classification (GTDB taxonomy): domain Bacteria; phylum Pseudomonadota; class Gammaproteobacteria; order Burkholderiales; family Gallionellaceae; genus Gallionella. Next base: position 18,932 of record JBEBKA010000002.1, on the reverse strand, counting down.
TTCAGTTTGGCAACTAAAGCTTGCTCTGCCGCGAGCTGCGCGTCGGGTACGGTTAGGTCAGGCTTTATTTTATTATTTCGCATCACATAACGATTCATTGCCTTGAATGCGGAAAAGTTGGCTTCTACCCGCGCTTTGATTGAGGCATCGTCGAGTTTCTCCAATTTAAGGTCTGGCAACACACGATATAACTCATCCCCCGATAGGAAATAATCACCCGACAAAAAATCGGCGAGAGAATTTTTTATGCGCATCAACCCAAGGGTATGTGTGTTGCGAAACGTTGTTGACATGTCTAAACCCGTACCCAGCCAATGTGCATGGTCGGGAAATGCAAGGTGATAGTTGCTGCGCAAAAAAGCAATCAGGCTGGGTGTGACATCAGCATGAGTTGAGACTGCCTCGATTCTTTCGGAATGCTTGAGCAAGGGTGACCAAATGATGAGCGGTACACTGAAACGATCAATGGGTGATTCATCAGGAAGCGGAATCACCCGATGGTCTCCCGTGACGATAAAAATGGTGCGATCAAAATCTGCACGCTTGGCATATTCTGCGAACATTTTTTGCAGTGCATCGTCCGAATAAAGTAGCGCACGAAATATATTGGGATTACGTTCTATTTCCGCCTTCGTTGCAGCATCAAAACTGTGTTGTGCGACTACGTCCTCAAGTTTTTTTTGCCAAGTTATCGTGTCTGGAACATCGAAAGGTTCGTGAAGATTCAGCGTGTGGTAAATATCCATCCGAGGAGAAGGTTCTACGCCAGCAAGATAGGTTTGTGCGCGCTTGAACAAATCCGCATCCGTATAACCCCATGAAAAGCCACCTGCGTTTGCCGGCATGGCCTGATATCCTGATCCAAAATTTCCTTGATGAAGAATATGCTCAACACCTTGGCGTTCAAGAAATACATCTCTGTTATCGAAATTCGCCTCGAAGCCCACAAATAAATAACTTCGATAATCATTTTTTTTAATTAGGCTGATGAGCGTGTCGTGTGCAGGCATATTTACGCCCTCGCTCTGGAAGCCGCTATCACCGGGCGGTAGCGAGCCAAAAAAACTGGGCATAAATCCAAACGTTCGTCCGGAACTGGCGATGAAATTTGGGAAATATAAACTTTTGCTGGTGAGTGATTCCAAAAATGGCGTGAATCCACCATAACGCCCACCTGGCATGAGTGACCTTCCCAGCCCTTCTACGGTTACGACTACGATGTTGGGTGGTGTATCTGCCAAATTAAAATACGGTCCAAGCACATCGGTCTGATTTGCTGGCCTCATCAATGGATATTCTTGGGCGGGAGTTGCATTCTTTGGAGGCTCATAAGACGTTTGTATATTTTGCACATATTTGAAGCTGCTACCCAAAAAAGTACCAAGTTTGTTTGCATTGAGTGTCGGATCGGCTTCGCTTGCCCAAGCGGTTTTTGATAGCGGCATAGCCCAATACAGCAAGCTCGAAAGCAAGATGATTGCCCCATAGACACAGGCTGTGTTTGACGAAGGACGTAACTTTTCGAGTGACCATCCAATTGCAAATATGACCACCACGAGCGTTGCCAATTTAAGGTATTCAGGCAAGCCTACACCCGTAGAAGTTTGCGCAGTTACTGTGACATCTTGCCAACGGTAGCCAAACAATTCCGCTCCCAAAGGGACGCGCGCTTGAACGAAATATACGCTGAGCATAATGCTGGCAAGTACTGTCAGTGCTGCCAACAGATTGATTATTACTGCCGCAGTTCGCACGCCAATTATCCAAAATAAAGCAAAAAATAACCCCGCCAACACTGCAATGACAGTGCTAGCGAATAACAAATCGTTTATACCTGCAACCACTAGCCAAGTGAGCATATGTTCGGGCATTCCATATCGAAAGGCATATTCCAGTGATTCGAATACTCGCACCAGCAACATAGCGGGGATAAACCATGCCGTTGCACGGAAAAATTCTTTGGGGGAAGACGCTTCGTCCTGCATGTTTATCAATTAAAAAGTACCAGTAACCAAACTATCAGGGCGTTCAGTAAACTCAACAATACCGCCGCGCTACCAATATCTTTGGCGCGTTTGGCGAGCGGATGTTGCTCCAGTGACGTGTGATCGACGGCGGCTTCGATTGCCGAGTTGAGCAATTCGACAATCAACACCAACAACACGCTGGCAATCATCAACGCTTTGCTGATTGCACTGACGTTCAAAAATAGCGCGGTTGGAATAAGCGTCATTGCCAATAACAATTCTTGGCGGAATGCCGCCTCGTGGCGAATCGCTGCACGCAATCCTGCCAGCGAAAAATTGAATGCACTCCCAATGCGCGCCAAGCCTGTTTTCCCTTTGCAAAGATTTTTCATTTTACTTTTCATGCGCATGATGACCGTGACGTGACAGTATAATCGGTGTATCCATTAATTGCGTTTCTACACGTGACCTCAAGCAAAAACTACCACTGGCGCATCGCTGGGTTTTACTTTTTTTACTACGCCTTCGTTGGGATGTTTGCACCGTATTGGAGTTTATATCTCCAGTCGATACACTTTAATGTGATCGAAATTTCTATTCTGATGTCGATGCAACCCGTGATGCGCATGATTGCCCCCAACCTGTGGGGATGGCTCGCAGATCATACCGGGCAACGTTTACGGGTGGTGCAACTCGCTGCCGCCATGAGCGCGGTATGTTATCTGGGCGTATTTTTCTTCACCAGTTTTTGGAGCATGTTACTGATACTGGGATTGATGGCATTTTTCTGGAGTGCCTCAATGCCCTTGGTCGAAGCGACCACACTTTCCTATCTGGGCAAGCACACCGCGCACTACGGACGTATCCGCTCATGGGGATCTATCGGCTTCATCGTCGCGGTGGTGGGATTAGGCTATGCTTTCGATTACATTGCCATTGCTTGGTTGCTGTGGGCAGGCTTGGTATGCGAAATAGGCATTTTGATTTTCTCACGGCAGATTCCCAAGACTGAAGTATTAGCGCACCACACCGATAGCCAGCCCATCAAACAAATTGTCCTACAACCACGTGTAATTGCATTATTCGGTGCATGTTTTTTTATGTCGGTCGCGCACGGCCCTTACTACACCTTTTATTCCATCTATCTCGTCGAGCACGGTTATGCCAAAAGTGCAGTCGGCGGACTATGGGCATTGGGGGTAATTTGCGAAATTGGCGTATTTTTCCTCATGCCATGGCTAGTACGCCATGTCGGACTCCCCCGTATTTTGCTCGCGAGCTTTGCCTGTGCAGTGTTGCGTTTCATGCTGATTGGTTGGTATGTGGACTTCATCATGCTATTGCTATTCGCACAAGTGTTGCACGCGGCAACCTTTGGCGCGTATCACGCCGCCTCGGTGGGATTGGTACATGAACTCTTCCAAGGACGGCATCAATCCAAAGGACAAGCGTTATTCGGCAGCCTTACCTATGGCGCGGGCGGTATGTTAGGCGGCTTGGCAAGCGGTCCGATCTGGCAATACTACGGTGCGACGGCCTTGTATTCATGCAGTGCGGGCATGGCATTACTGGGGTTGCTGTTAACCCTGAAGGGGTTTGTAGATGCAGAAAATTGAGCATTGGACTATCATTGCCGCCCAACAGTTATCGCTATCGAAAATACCCATGACTAACATCGAATCCACCCTCCAAGAAACCCGTGTTTTTAACCCCTCCTTCGATTTTGTTAAACAGGCGAATGTCTCTGGCATCGCGCAATATCAGGCATTATGCGATGCCGCAACGCTTGATTATCAAGGCTATTGGGCAAAGTTGGCACGAGAGACTTTGCATTGGCACAAGCCGTTTACCAAAGTATTGAATGAAAGCAACGCGCCGTTTTATCAGTGGTTTGAGGATGGCGAACTGAATGTTTCATATAACTGTCTCGACAAGCATTTAACGTCTCAACCGAAAAAAACCGCGCTGATTTTCGAGGCGGATGACGGCACGGTCACGAAAATCAATTACCGCGATTTGCACGCACGGGTGTGCCAATTCGCCAACGGTTTGAAATCGCGCGGCATCAAAAAAGGTGACCGCGTCATCATCTATCTGCCGATGAGCATTGAAGCGGTGGTAGCGATGCAGTCCTGTGCACGTATCGGCGCAATTCATTCGGTGGTGTTCGGCGGTTTTTCTGCCAAGAGTTTGAATGAGCGCATCACTGATGCTCAGGCCAGTGCGGTGATTACTGCCGATGCACAGATTCGCGGCGGTAAAGTGATGCCGCTAAAACCTGCAGTGGATGAGGCGTTGGCGATGGGTGGCTGCGACATGGTGCATAGCGTAATCGTCTATCAACGCGCCACTTGCGACACCGCATGGAACGCAAGCAATAACATCTGGTGGCATGATTTGGTCGCTGGGCAAAGCTCCAACTGCGAGCCGGAATGGCTGGGTGCGGAACATCCGCTATTCATTCTTTACACTTCCGGCTCAACGGGCAAACCCAAAGGAGTGCAGCATTCCAGCGCGGGATATTTGCTTGGCGCGATGTTGTCCATGCAATGGGTGTTCGACTATAAAGATAGCGACATTTTTTGGTGTACCGCCGACGTGGGTTGGATCACAGGTCACAGTTATGTTGCCTATGGCCCATTGGCGATGGGCGGCACACAAGTGATTTTTGAAGGCATCCCCACTTATCCCGATGCGGGACGTTTTTGGAAAATGATACAAGACCATAAGGTCACCACTTTTTACACCGCACCAACCGCCATTCGTTCACTCATCAAACTCGGCAGCGACTTGCCCAAGCAATATGATTTATCAAGCCTGCGCTTGCTCGGCAGCGTGGGTGAGCCCATCAATCCCGAAGCATGGATGTGGTATTACAGCACGGTCGGACAAGCACGTTGCCCAATAGTCGATACCTGGTGGCAGACCGAAACAGGCTCGCACATGATTGCCCCGATGCCCGGCGCAATGCCGCTCAAGCCCGGCACTTGCACCCTGCCGCTACCCGGCATCCTAGCGGCGATTGTGAATGAAGCAGGCGACGAGGTGCATGATCAACACGGCGGCTTTCTCATCATTAAACGCCCCTTCCCTTCGCAAATCCGCACTATCTGGGGCGACCCGGAGCGTTACAAACAATCTTACTTCCCAGCCGAGATGCGCGGCTCTTATTTGGCGGGAGATTCCGCACGCCGCGATGAAGATGGCTACTTCTGGATTATGGGACGTATTGATGACGTGCTGAATGTTTCAGGACATCGTTTGGGTACGATGGAAATTGAATCCGCATTGGTGGCGAACCCACTGGTAGCAGAAGCCGCAGTGGTCGGTAAGCCGCATGAAATAAAGGGGGAGGCAGTAGTAGCTTTCGTGGTATTGAAAGGTGCACGCCCCGATGACTCAGCCAAAGCCAAAGAAATCGCCGACACACTGCGCAACTGGGTCGCCAAAGAAATCGGCCCGATTGCCAAGCCGGACGAAATTCGCTTCGGTGACAACCTGCCCAAAACCCGCTCAGGAAAAATCATGCGCCGCTTGCTGCGCGTGATCGCCAAAGGTGAGGAAATTACGCAAGACGTTTCAACCTTGGAAAATCCCTCGATATTGGAGCAACTAAAAAATCCGATACGCTGACAAGCGAGATTGACTGACACTATGCTTACCCAAAACGTCTCATCCCGCGTGCTCCAGCAATACCCCATGCTTGCAGAATTGCCTGCGGTAGAACTGGATGAGTTGCTGGCCAATGTGATGGTGATGCCACTGCCAATCGGCACGGTGTTGTTTGACGAAAACCAACCGTGCCAAGGTTTTCCGCTAGTTTTATCGGGCAGCATCCGCGTTATCAAAGCCGCCGCCAGTGGCCGTGAATTGCAACTGTATCGAGTGATGCCAGGTGAAAGTTGCATCCTCACCAGCAGTTGTTTGCTCGGTCACACCCGTTATCAGGCACGCGGTATCGTCGAACAGCCACTGGAATTAGTCATCCTGCCCGCCAATGTTTTTCACACCCTACTCGCCAGAAATGATTCATTCCGCAGCTATGTGTTTAACTTGTTTTCTGAGCGACTCACTGACTTGATGACCTTAGTCTCGGCAGTAGCATTTCAAAAACTCGATCAACGTCTTGCTGCTTTACTCATCAGCAAACCTCAAACGATATACACCACGCATCAGGCACTGGCAGATGAACTGGGTAGCGCACGCGAAATCGTCAGTCGTTTACTGAAAGGATTTTCTGAACAAGGCTGGGTACATCTGGGACGTGAGAAAATTGGCATCACCGACGTTGATGCGCTGAAAAAATTCGCCTTAATGTGATTTATGTCACAGACAGCCAAACCGAACACTCCTAAACTGCTCGCTCCCGTTACCACTTTAAGGAGTACGTTATGAAATGCAATGCAGGTACAACAGATCGCGCCATTCGTGTTATCGCAGGTTTAGCGTTGATTGCCCTTGCCGCAACTGGAACCGTAGGCGCATGGGGTTATATCGGTATCTTGCCGTTGCTAACAGGCGCAATAGGATTTTGCCCAGCTTATGCTATTTTCGGCATGAACAGCTGCGGCATCAAAAAGTAACTGGATTAGACAATCCCGCAAAACGCCCGATATCCACACAGCTTATCGGGTGTGTTTTTATCGTCATTTATTTACCATTTAGATTGACCATAACAGCTCACGCCGCTACCATCGCGGCAGTTTTTAGCCTTGGAATCTTCTAATTGTCTTTGCTTCGCCTCCTCTGCCTTTTTTTCATTTGCTCAATTGTCGGCTTCGCACATGCAGAGGAAACGCTCGGTCTCACAGCCAGCACTGTACTGGAGAGTCAACCGGAGCCAGTGCCTGAATGGCTGCCTTCGGCTCGCAATATCAAAATCGAACTGATTCCTACCCTACCCGCTCCACTCGGAATAACCACGCAGCCCGTGACCGAAGCTCCATCGACGATCACTGCTGATCAAGCAAATGAATCGCCTACTCCCCTTGCACCAGAACCTGGCGCAATTTTGCCTGAAGCGAATTTGCCTACTGACCAAACTTCAGACATTGGATCTACTATAGATGCCGACGCAGCTATCTCCGACAATAAAACTGAATTTATCCCCCCCGTAGAGGAAATCAACGCCGAACCCCCGCCTGTGTGGCTACCCAAGGCTGAATCTGAAACAGATGCTGAGCCTAGCTCTGAATCTGATGAAGTAGCCGATAGTCTATGGGATCGCATACGCAGTGGCTTTGCCATGCGCGAATTCGACAGTGAGTTGATCGGCAAACATGAACAGTGGTACGCCTCCCGTCCTGATTACATGAAGCGCATGACCAATCGAGGCAAACGCTATCTTTACTTTATTGCTAGCGAAGTTGAAAAACGCGGCATGCCCAGTGAAATCGCACTGTTGCCGATGATAGAAAGTGCTTTCAACCCTGGTGCAATGTCCTCTACTCGTGCATCGGGCATCTGGCAATTTATGCCTGCCACGGGCAAGAGTTTTGGTTTGAAGCAAAACTGGTGGCACGACGATAGACGAGATGTGATTGGCGCAACCAATGGCGCATTGGATTATTTGCAAAAACTGTATCGCATGTTTGGCGATTGGCAACTCGCATTGGCTGCTTACAACTGGGGAGAAGGCTCTGTGCAGCGCGCCCAAGGGCGCAACCGTAGAGCAGGTTTGCCGACCGATTACGCCAGCTTAAAAATGCCTGCCGAAACGCGTAATTATGTACCAAAATTATTGGCTATCAAAAACCTGATTGCTCATCCTGAACGCTTTGGTATCACCTTATCCGACATTCCAGATGTGCCTTATTTCGCGGCAATTTCCACCACCCAGCACATTGACGTAAAACTCGCTGCGGAGTTGGCGGACATCTCCATGGAAGAGTTTAATGCGCTGAATCCAGAACACAATCGACCAGTCATTTTGCAAGGTAAAAATGATGTGATTTTGTTGCCCGTGGATAAAACTGAAACGTTCCGCGCCAACTTGGAGAACTACGACAAACCACTGGTGAACTGGCAATCTTACCAACCAAAACGGGGAGAACGACTGGATGAACTTGCCCCACGTTTTGGCTTATCCGTTGCCAACCTAAAAGCAGTGAATGGACTCTCGGCACGCGGCAACATCAGTACGGGGCAAACATTACTCGTACCGCTTAATGGCGAAGAAAATGACATCGACTTTGATGCCTTTAACATGCAGATTGTGCCACTTGATGCGCGCGTCAAATCACTCAGGCATACCGTGCGCAGAGGCGACACCTACGACAAAATTGCTCGTCGCTACCATGTCAGTGTCGCCAACTTAAAAAAACTAAATCGAAAAGTCAAAACGCTCAAAGTGGGTCAATCGATTACCATTTCACCTGCCGCCACCTTACGAAAAAATACCGAACATCGTTACGTATCACGCAAAAAATCTGGTCGTTTTGCTGCAAGCAAAAACAAGAATCGCGGACAGGCTTTCAAAAAGTTAGCGAGTCGGAAGAGCTCCCAAAAGAAAGCTCACAACACTGCAAAAAGTCCATCACGCAACGTTAGGTAAGTTGATAAACGTGGATACGAACGTTTTGATAAACTCAAGACGGAGAATTAAGTGCAGGGGCTGTAGCAAAACAACTCATGATGCCCAAGTCGATTTTAGCGGCATGGGTGACGGCTTCGAGAGCGGACAAGTTAGGAGGGTTTGGCAAGACACCCCCTCCTGACGGAGACGGAGCTAGAGTTGACTAAGGTTAAACGTGAACTGGCTGAAGTCAAAATGAGTGCTATCCGCTAAAAAAGCAGCGGCTTACTTTCACTCAAAATAATGCGCTTTTAGCGCATATATTTTTAGGAGAAGACCCTTACGGTGTTTCAAAGTAAGCAAGGTGAGACCGTAAAGGTCCTCACCGCTAATTAAAGCTGCCCATCAGCTTACACGCGAGATCATCGTCGCGATAATCCGCACCTTGAGTTACTCGGATTATAAAAATTAAACCCGCTTTAATTTCCTAAGACCTATTGCTTAACGCACCAACTCTGTTTCAACTTCCACCCGTTTTGCTGCGCCGACTAATCGTTCTAACAGCGTCAACGCAAAATCCATCGCTGTGCCAGGACTGCGTGAGGTGATGAGTTTGCCGTCTTCGACTATGGCTGCTGCTTGCAAATTTACGTTAGGAAAGTTGCTCAGCGCAGTGGGGAAGCTGGTGGCGCGTTTGCCATCCAGCAAGCCTGCGGTGGCGAGGACGGAGGGTGCGGCGCAAATCGCGGTGACGTATTTTCCCTGAGCATGCATTTTTTTAATGAGCTGCAACACGCGTGCATCGGCTTTGAGGTTATTGGTGCCGGGTTGTCCGCCGGGCAGCACAATCATGCCAAACTCCTGATTCAGCGCGGCTTCCAGCGTGGTGTCCGGCTGCAAGGTGATGCCGCGACTGCCGCGCAATGCGCCGCTGGTCAGCCCCGCCAAGCTCACCGATACGCCGCCACGGCGCAGGATGTTGACGATGGTGACGGCTTCCAGTTCTTCACTGCCTTCGGCAAATAAAACGAGTGCGGTTTTCATAGCCCTCTCCCCAATTTGTAGGCTTGTACCAGTGCGTTTTTGATGTCTTGGTTTTGAGACAGATCGGTGATATTGAGTTCGCGTTGCGCGATTGGCTGCAATAGTTTTACCAGCTGCTGTTCCTGCCAGTGGCGGCTAAAACGATCGGTATCGAAAACCCCATCTTGTAAAAAATCCGCAGCGATTCCTTGTGCATTATTGAATTCGATTTCAGTTTCTTGCATCACCTCGTAGAGATAGGAAATAGTGTCGATATGATGCTCGCGTGCCAGTCTTTCGTATAGCAATGGAAAGTCGTTATGTTGTGACAAGAGTTCATCCAAATCAATGTGCGAAACCAAGTCGTAGGTCTCGCCTTTGAAGGAGAACTCAACGCGGGCATCAATGCTATTTATCATCGAAAGTGCGTAGTGAAATTGGCTGGAATGACTTGCGCTTTAATCGCGGAAATTTTGATACTGCAACGGAAAATCTGTGATGGTTTTTTTCACGAAGGCAATGGCATCTTGCAAGTCGTCGCGGTTCTTACCCGTGACGCGCACAGTGTCGCCCTGAATGCTGGCCTGGACTTTGAGCTTGCTGTCTTTGATGTGTTTGACGATTTTTTTCGCCAGCTCGATTTCCACACCTGTCTTCACTTCGCAGCTACGCTTCACTTTATTACCACTGACTTTTTCAATCTTCTCGCTAATCTCCAGGCACTTGATGTCCACGCCGCGCTTGGTGAGCTTGCCGTTGAGAATGTCCTGCACTTGGTCGAGCTGGAATTCATTGTCCGCCCACACGGTGAGCTTGAGTTCGGCTTGTTCTACGCGTGCGTCTGAACCCTTGAAGTCAAAGCGTGTGGAAACCTCTTTGTTAGTCTGCTCGATGGCATTTTTAACTTCGGTTTTTTCTACTTCTGAAACGATGTCGAAGGTTGGCATTGTGTTCTCCTGCTAATCAAATAAAAAAACTTGTCCACGAAAAACACGAAAGCCACGAAAAATTCAAAAACACTAAATGAGTAAAACTTGTTGCTCATTAGTTTAAGTAATGGGCTTTTTTGTTATTTGCTTTTGTTCGTGTCTTTCGTGTTTTTCGTGGACAAAGGTTTTAGCATCAACCAAAACTACAAACGTAATTCACCGCGTCAGCACCCGCGTGAATGTCGAAGCTACTATTCTCAGCAACCTTGAAGCTCGTACCCGCAGTATACGTTTTGAAAGCAGACTCACCTTTGATCTTAACTTGGCAAGTACCCCCCGTGATTTCCATCAATTCAGGCACGCCCACTTCAAAGTTGAGTTGGCTATTGGGCATGATCACGCCGCAGGTTTTGCGCGTGCCATCGGCGAAATACACCGAGTGAGATACGCATTTTCCGTCAAAAAATACATTGGCAATTTTGCCGACACTGACGTTTTCAAATTTGTCTGACATTAAATTCTCCTGTTTATTTTTTGTTTCTCAAATTGGCCGCAATGCGCAGACGCAATGCGTTCAGTTTGATGAAGCCCGCCGCGTCTTTTTGATCGTACGCGCCTTTGTCATCTTCAAACGTGGCGATTGATGAATCAAACAGAGAGTCGGTTTTTGAATCGCGTCCAACCACGATGACATTACCCTTGTAGAGTTTGACACGTACCCAGCCGTTGACGGTGTGTTGTGTGTGGTCGATGAGGGTTTGTAGTGCAAGACGTTCAGGGCTCCACCAATAACCGTTGTAGATCATGCTGGCGTAACGTGGCATCAGATCGTCCTTCAAGTGGGCGACTTCACGATCCAACGTGATGGATTCGATGGCGCGGTGCGCCTTGAGCATAATCGTGCCGCCTGGTGTTTCGTAGCAACCGCGTGACTTCATGCCGACGTAGCGATTCTCCACCAAATCCAAACGCCCGATGCCATGTTTACCGCCGAGTTTATTCAGCGTGGTTAACACTTGCGCAGGACTTAATTTCGTCCCGTTAAGCGCAACGATGTCGCCGTTAACAAATTCCAGATCGAGATATTCGGCTTCATCGGGCGCGGCCTCGGGTGAAACTGACCAGCGCCACATGGTATCTTCAGCTTCGGCAGCAGGGTCTTCCAGATGTCGACCTTCATAAGAAATGTGCAGCAGATTCGCATCCATCGAATAAGGCGAACCACCTTGCTTGTGTTTCATGTCGATGGGGATGCCGTGCTTTTCCGCATACGTCATCAGTTTTTCACGTGACAGCAAATCCCATTCGCGCCATGGTGCGATGACCTTGATGTTCGGGTTAAGCGCATAAGCACCCAGCTCGAAACGCACTTGATCGTTGCCCTTGCCAGTCGCACCATGCGAGATGGCTTGTGAGTTAGTCATCGTGGCAATCTCAATCAAACGCTTGGCGATCAGCGGACGAGCGATAGACGTGCCGAGTAAATATTCGCCTTCATAAACGGTGTTGGCGCGGAACATTGGGAACACGAAATCCCGCACAAATTCTTCGCGCAAATCGTCGATGTAAATGTTGCTTGCGGCGATGCCCATTTTCAACGCCTTGGCGCGCGCGGGCTCCAGTTCTTCACCTTGCCCTACGTCAGCGGTAAACGTCACCACTTCACATTGATAGGTGTCTTGCAGCCATTTCAAAATGACCGAGGTGTCGAGGCCGCCAGAGTAGGCGAGAACTACTTTTTTGATGTCAGACATAATAGCTTTCAGTTGGTGGTTGTGTTTTGATTAGATAGGGACTGAATCGTCATAGAGGGTTTCAGGTGAGATATCGATTTCGCCCGGCCAGATGACCGTTCCGTAAGCTACTGCTGCACGACTAAATAACTGTGGTGATGCGATACGATCCCAAGGGCGCATCGTTAGCAGAGGACGCATATCAAAGCGGCGATGCTCGCCGTTTTGATATGCCAACTCAAGCTGAAAATCGGCCGTGGCTTTAACACTGATAACGTCAAATAACATAGTTAACTCACTGTAGTGGCGCAATTCTAAAAGGCTCTTCGCCCTTGATTGCCAAATCCCAATCGACCATTAACTCTTCCTGATGAATGGCTATCCAAGCCAGAACCATTTTTAGTTGTTTGGGTGGTAACTCACCATCAAGCACACTGCCATCATCAATTGAAATAGCTGCCTCCACGCCCTGGTATCGCACATGAATATGCGGAAGATGGTGGCGACGATTATCACGATAAAACATCAAGACAAGGATGCCGTAAAACATGCTGATGGTAGGCACTGTTTCTCCTTTAACTTGTGAGCTTTGCGACTAACGTGCGAATGCGGCCCGCAAAGAGTAGTACACATACCAATGCCAGCGGCCAAGCAGTGATGAAAGCATGTCCCCATCGAGAAAAATAACCTTCTGTGAGACCCGTGTTCACCCACGTCACGAAGGCGGTCATAATAAACGCCATGACAAACGACATGAGCAGCGCGAACAGTTGCGGTGCATAACGCGGGGCAATGCGCATCATGCCACCTTGCCTAACAGCAGATATTCCATCAAAGCTTTCTGCACATGTAGCCTGTTCTCTGCTTCATCCCACACCACAGATTGTGCGCCGTCGATAACGCCCGCCGAAACCTCCTCGCCGCGATGGGCGGGCAGGCAATGCATGAACAGCGCGTCTGTGGCTGCAACGCGCATCATGTCTTCGTCCACTTGCCAGTCGGCAAAATCTTTTAAGCGTTCTTCGTTCTCCGCTTCCCATCCCATCGATGTCCATACATCGGTCGTCACCAAGTCAGCACCTTGCGCGGCTTCCATCGGGTCTTTGAATTCTTCGTAGTGTTCGTGTCCATACAAGCCAGCGCGTTCGGGTTCAACTTCATAACCGGGCGGGGTGGAGACATGAACGTTGAAATCCAGAATTTCTGCTGCTTGCAACCAGGTGTTGCACATATTGTTGGAGTCCCCAATCCAAGCAACGGTTTTGCCTTTAATCGAGCCACGTTGTTCGATATAAGTATAGATGTCAGCCAGAATTTGGCAGGGGTGATATTCGTTGGTCAGCCCGTTGATTACTGGCACGCGTGAATGTGCGGCAAAACGTTCGATGATGCTTTGCTCAAAAGTGCGAATCATCACGATGTCGCTCATACGTGAAATGACTTGTCCGGCATCTTCTACCGGCTCACCTCGACCCAGCTGTGAATCACGCGTATTGAGATAGATCGCCGAGCCACCCAGTTGCTGCATACCCGCTTCGAACGACAGCCGCGTGCGCGTGCTGGCCTTTTCAAAAATCATCACCAGCGTACGATCTGAAAGCGGCCAATATTGCTGATAGGCCTTGAATTTTTGCTTGATGATGCGGGTGCGCTCGAACAGATAATCTAATTCGTCACGGGTTAAATCTTTGAACTGTAGAAAATGCTTTACGGGTTTGACTACCATGATGCGCTTTCAAATTAGGACTGCAAAAAATCTTTGATAAGCGGACACAAGCCGTCCACTAATAGCTGGGCTTCTGCTTGCGACATGATGAGTGGTGGCAACAAACGGATCACGTTGTCGGCAGTCACGTTAATCAACAGACCATTGTTCAGCGCAAGTTTTACCAACTCACCACAGGGCTTGGCTAGTTCGATGCCTAACATCAAACCTTGTCCGCGTATCTCAACTACGCCCACAACACCTTCAAGCTGCGTGGTAAAAGCTTGCTGAATGAAGCGCCCCAAACTTTCTGCATGCGCTAATAATTTATCCTGCTCGATTACATTGAGTGTGGTGATACCCGCCATACAAGCCAATGGATTGCCGCCGAAAGTCGAGCCATGATTTCCCGGGCCGAAAACGTTCACTGCTTTACCGGCCGTGAGGCACGCGCCAATCGGCATACCCGAACCCAAGCCCTTAGCCAACGTCATCACATCGGGCAAGATGTTCGCATGTTGATGAGCAAACCACTTGCCCGTGCGACCGATGCCGCATTGCACTTCGTCCAGCATCAACAGCCAGTTTTGTTCGTCGCAAAGGGTGCGCAGTTGTTGCAGATATTCGATGTCCAGTGTGCGTATGCCGCCTTCACCTTGAATGGGCTCAACCAATACCGCCACCACATTGCTATTGTGTTGCGCGACTTGGCGCACAGCAGCTAAATCGTTATAAGGCACACGCACAAAACCCGTTACCAGCGGCTCGAAACCAACTTGAACCTTGCGGTTGCCTGTAGCAGAAAGGGTCGCCAGCGTACGGCCATGAAAGGCCTTTTCCATTACGATGATGGCGGGGTTTTCGATTTCGCGCTTGTGTCCATAAAAGCGCGCCAACTTGATCGCTGCTTCGTTGGCCTCGCAACCGGAGTTGCTGAAAAATACTTCCTGCATGTTGGTCAAGCTGCATAGTTTGTCAGCCAATAATTCTTGAGCGGGCACTTGATACACATTGGAGCAATGCATCAACTTGCCGATTTGCTCGCTTAACGCGGCTGTCAAACGCGGGTGCGCATGACCCAAGGTATTCACCGCAATGCCAGACAACCCGTCCAGATAACGCTTGCCTTCCGTATCCCAAAGCCAAGCCCCTTCACCTCGCACAAAAGCGACGGGTAATCTGGCATACGTGTTCATTACATGTGACATACAACATCCTTAAATAAAAACAGCGGACTGGCCGCCGTCTATAAAAATTCGTGGTGCGTATATTGAGCTAAACCAGCCTATCTAGGCAAGTGCAAACGTATTGTTCGCGTAAAAACTTTTGTGCTACAAAGCAAACAAGCCGACATCACTGTCGGCTTGTGCGGTACTACAAAACAAACGGGCAGTTATGCCATTGCTTTGATAGCCGCAGAAAGACGGCTCTTATGGCGAGCAGCCTTGTTTTTGTGAATAATCTTCTTGTCGGCGATGCTATCTACCGCGCTGACAGAAGTTCTGTAAACAGCTTGAGCAGCGGTTTTGTCGCCAGCTTCAATCGCTTTGATAACTTTCTTGATTGCGGTACGCAATTCCGAACGCAAACTGCTGTTGTGAGCATTTTGCTTAACTGATTGACGGGCACGTTTCCGAGCTTGTGCGCTATTTGCCATGACTACTCCTAATAAATTCGATACGACGAAAGGCGCGTATTCTAGTGGCTCAGCCAAATTTTTGCAAATCTTTTTGCGGGGGCGGGTGGTTAGCCCATATATTTTGTTATGTGAGTAATCCGATTAGTGCCTGAGAAGCATTTTGACCATTTTCAATCAGATTGACGTAAGCGGTTGCAATACGGTCTGTTTCAACAAATGCCTTCCTTGTCGCTTGAAATGCTCCCCATACCCGTGCGATTTTTGATACTTCAGCTTTTGAGTGAGGTCTGATTTTGTGGACGGGCAAGTTGATGCTAATTTATCAACTTAAACGGAGTAACCATGAAACGAATACCACGCAGGACATTTACCGAAGAGTTTAAACGCGAAGCGATCAAGCTTGTCACCGAGCAAGGATTGAAATTATCTGAAGCCAGTAAGCGACTAGACGTGACGACCAAGTCACTCAAGACCTGGATGGATTTACAGGCAAAGGGTGAACTCAAATCCAGTCTGGGGGCTGATAAGCTTTCAGCAGAGCAACGCCGTATACGCGAGCTTGAACGTGAACTCGCGATAGCCAAGATGGAGCGCGACATCTTAAAAATAGGTGAGACGTATACGTCGAACGCGTTCTTCGCAATGAGATACGCCATGATCGATAACCTCCGTCACCAACACCCTGTATCCAAGCTGTGCGATTTACTGAACGTTGCCAAAAGTGGCTACCAAGCATGGAGTACAGGCAAAGTCACCGCTCCCCGAAAACTAGAAGATTTACGTTTAGTCACCGCTATCAAAGCGGCGCATGAACGGGGGCGCGGTATTTACGGACCGAAGAAAATCCAAAGCGAACTCGCCAGTCAAGGACTTCAGGTGGGATTAAACCGCATCTGATAAAACTACTAAGTATTGGACTAAGGCGCGAAGAAGCCGCGCCCAAGCCACTACTTAAAAGCGATTACGCCGCCTGCATGGCATTCGCTGCATCCACAAAAAGAAGTTCAGAGTCACCACGGACTCAAAGCACAAGTTGCCTATTGCAGAAAATTTACTCAACCGACAGTTCAATCCAAGCCGCCCCAATCAGATTTGGGTGGCAGACATCACGTATATCCATACAGATGAGGGCTGGTTGTTTGGTGAAACAACTAGCCATTCGACTAAGCTGGCAAACTACGCCAGCCAAGTCGCTGGTTATCTAGCCGCCATCAAGGATTTATATAGCTGTGAAATTGTGGGGTGGGCGATGGATAAGCAAATGACCAAGCAACTGGTGCTGGATGCTTTGCGTGCAGCGTATTGGCGAAAGAAGCCTGCTGCTGACCTACTGCATCATTCGGATCGTGGCAGTCAATAATTGCCGCAAAGCGTATCGAGATTTGCAAAAGAGTTACAAGATGCTGACCTCGATGCCCCAAAGGGAGGCAATCCACTATGCGACAAGCCGCATGTGGAATTGCTGGGACAACGCACCGATGGAGAGTTTCTTCGGCACTTTGAAAAATGAAAGCCTGCATCATTACCACTTCGCCACACGCGAGCAGGCACGACGTGTCGTGTTTGAATATATCGAGGTCTTTTATAATCGCATCAGGCGGCACGCCAAGATCGGCAACCATTCACCTGCCGAATATGCCAACCGCTTTTATGCAAAAACTTTTAAGAATGCTGCATAATTCCCATACTTGCCCGTCCACTGTTTCGGGTCTCGCTCACATTGCTCCTTGAAAAATATTGTAGAAACGTTACTACATGGAGACTGGTCGGCAGGTACTTCCAATTCGCGTTTACTCTTTCGTCACCCGCAGCAATTCCGCCTGCGTCGTTGTGCCATCCACCAACCAGCGTTCGCCGTCTTCGCGCATGGTGCGCATGCCGTTGTGTTGCGCGGTGGCGCGGATATCGGCTTCGGATGCGCTGGTGTGAATTTGCGCGCGTATCTCATCGGTGGTCAGCAGCAATTCGTATACGCCTACGCGACCTTGATAGCCTGTCTTGCCGCATTTATCACAACCCACGTCAAGCCATGTTTGCCCATCGAAACGTTTGCAATGCGTACACAATTTGCGCACCAAACGTTGCGCGACGATACCGAGTAGTGAGGAAGACAACAGAAATGGCTCGATGCCCATATCCAGCAAACGCGTGACAGCGGCGGCTGCATCGTTGGTGTGCAACGTTGCCAGCACCAAATGTCCCGTCAACGAGGCTTGCACGGCAATCTGCGCGGTTTCCAAATCGCGGATTTCGCCGATCATGATGATGTCGGGGTCTTGGCGCAAAATGGCGCGCAGGGCTTTGGCAAACGTCATGTCGATGCGCGGATTCACTTGGGTTTGACCGATGCCACTCAGCTCGTATTCAACCGGATCTTCGACGGTAAGGATGTTGGTCTGGGTGTGATTGAGTTGCGATAGCGCGGCATACAGCGTCGTGGTTTTGCCCGAACCCGTCGGGCCGGTGACCAACACGATGCCGTGTGGCTGCGCAATGAGCTTGTCGAACTGTTTCAGCACTTCGGGACTCATGCCCAAATTTTTTAGGTCCAGTTGTCCCGCTTGTTTGTCGAGTAGACGCAATACTGCGCGTTCGCCATGTCCAGTAGGTAGCGTTGAAACCCGCACATCGATTGGCTTGCCGCCCACCCGTAAAGTAATGCGTCCATCTTGGGGCAAACGTTTTTCAGCAATGTCGAGTTGCGCCATGATTTTCACGCGCGAAATCAGCGAAGCATGAATCGCTTTCTTCGGGCGCACCACATCGCGCAAACTGCCATCGATGCGGAAGCGCACCACGGAAATTTGCTCGAACGGTTCAATGTGGATATCCGATGCGCCTTCGCGCAAAGCCTGAGTCAGCAAGGCGTTAATCATGCGGATTACGGGTGCATCGTCAGTCGAAGCGAGTAAATCTTCCACCGCAGGCATATCCAACAACAGCTTGTTGATGTCGAGATCGGACTCGTATTCATCTACCACCTGTGCGGCATCACCACCGGAATTGGCGTAGGTGACCGCAATCGCGGCCGCCAACTCTTCACGCGACAAGGATTTTAGTTTGATGCGCCCAAAGTGGCGTGATACTTCGGCAATCGCACTGAGCGTGGTTTCATCTGATACTAATACTTCAACGGGTTCGTCTGCGTGGCTGCGCTGGGTAAGCAACTTAAAATCACGGGCGAAAGCGTAAGGAAGGGAAGAGGCAGTCATAGTATCAATGGGTCAGTTGATAGTCGGCGCGGAGTTTCCCCCACCAGATATTGGCGAATATGTTTCCTTCATGCATAAATGATACTCAAGTTACCCGCTTTGTTGTCAACAATCTAGGGAAGCACTGATTTAATCTGTTTTCTGTCCGGCCCTTTGACTGCGGTCACACGCAGGCGCACGAAACGGGTCATTTCAGCGTGTGTCGTCGTG
>JBEBKA010000001.1:0-75787 GCA_040079595.1 Gallionella sp. | reverse complement strand
GTTCGTGGTTAAGTGGCGACTTGGCGCAAGTCTTATCGCGCCTAGTCAAACTTAGTTGTTCCACCAGAGCTTGTCGAACCACGAGTTACAGCACTTATAATTCAACGAGTTAAATCACGCACCTTTCGACAGGCTCAGGGTGAACAGACTTAAATCGGTGTTTTCTTAGTAAATGATTTGCTGATAACTGTAAAAATAGGAGAGGAATTTCAAGAAAAAATCTAGCAGAAAAATTCTAATTTTGGCGTTAAATTTTCCCACCGCTCGCTCGCTCGATTCCCGCTAAATCTTGAGCAGAAAACACCTCGAAAAATCCTGATCGCCGCAACAACGCACGCACCGATTCTGCTTGGTTGTAGCCATGCTCAAACAATAGCCAACCATGTTCATGGAGATGGTTTTTTGCGAGTGAGCAAATATGGCGAATATCTTCCAGCCCATCCGTGCCGGATGCCAATGCTGTGCGCGGCTCAAAACGTAAATCGCCCTGTGTTAAATGCGCATCATCGGCGGCGATGTAAGGGGGGTTGGAAACTATCACATCGAAGCGTTCGCCTTGCAACGCAGCAAACCAATTGCTTGGTATCAACTTCACATTTTTAAGCTTGAGTTGTTGCACATTCAATTGCGCAATTTCCAATGCGGCTTCGGAGGCATCCACTGCCACCACTTCAGCATTCTGGCGTTCATACGCAATACTTAACGCAATTGCCCCGCTGCCCGTACCCATATCCAACACACGGCACACGCCTTGTTGTGAAATGCGCTGCAAGGCTAACTCAACCAGCAATTCCGTTTCTGGACGTGGGATCAAAGTAGCTGGTGAGACTTTGAAATTCAGCCCGAAAAATTCGCGCTCGCCCAAAATATAAGCAATGGGTTCGCCACGCAAACGCCGCTCGAACCATGCCGAATAATGCGCGTATTGCTCTTCATTTAATTGATATTCCGAATGACTCAGGAGGTAGGCGTGATTCACTTGCAGCTCGGCCTGCAACAAGCAGCGCACTTCAATACTTGCGGTACTAAAATCTAAATTCAGCGCGGCTTGCAGATGCTGGGGGTGAAGGTTTAGTAACGCATTTAGCGCGGGTCGTGAAGGTGGCAAAGTTAAATGGATGGGCATGTCATTCATCTTTTCTCACCTATCCAGCGGACTCACCACACCCTTGCCGCCTTTGTTCAGCACATGGGTGTAGATCATCGTGGTGGATACATCCGAGTGACCAAGCAACTCTTGCACGGTGCGGATATCGTAGCCACTTTGTAACAGATGCGTAGCAAACGAATGGCGCAAGGTATGCGGTGTAACGGGCTTAATAATCTCTGCCAGCTTTGCCGCCTCGCGCACGGCACGCTGCACACTGGCCTCGTACAGATGATGGCGACGCTCCACCCCCGAGCGCGGATCAACCGAACGCACCGCCGACGGAAACACAAATTGCCAGCCCCAGGTGCGTGCCGCCTTGGGATATTTTTTCGCCAACGCATCGGGCAGATACACCTCGCCAAAACCTGCCGCCAAATCGCGCTCGTGTAACGCTTTCACCTTTTCCAGATGCACCATCAACGGCAAAATCAAATTCTCCGGCAACACCGTCACGCGGTCTTTGTTGCCTTTACCCTCGCGCACGATAATCTCGCGCCGCTCAAATTCCACATCTTTCACCCGCAGCCGCAGCCCTTCCAGCAAGCGCATCCCCGTGCCATATAACAAGCTCGTCACCAGCCCCATCGTTCCCGATGTCGCGTTTAATAAGCGGCGAATTTCGGTTGGTGTCAGCACCACAGGCAATCGCTTGGCGGACTTCGCCGCAATCACCTCATCCAGCCAGGGCAACTCAATACCCAACACCTCACGATACAAAAACAACAATGCGGATTTGGCCTGATTCTGAGTGGAAGCCGACACATTGCGCTCAACAGCAAGGTGGCTCAAAAAATCCCGCACCTGCTCCGCGCCCATGTCTTTTGGATGCTTTTTGTTGTGATACAAAATAAACCTCCGCGCCCAATCCACATACGTTTCTTCAGTGCGAATACTGTAATGGCGCACCCGAATCTCGGCACGCAACCGGTCAAGTAATTTGGGTGAATCTTGAGAAACAGCTTGAGCTTCCATCCGCAGAATTTTAGGTTGCCCTAAAATTAAAGTCCAGCCGATAATTTGGCTAACCCGATGAAAAATAGTTGAGAGTTGACGACGCTTGACAGCACTATTGGAAATAGGCGACATTGCCGCCTTATGAAAATGTTTTCTAAATTACGTTAGCCACCATGAACCTTCGACTCTTTATCGTCTATGCCACTTTGGTTTCTACAGGCTTCGCTGGCCAAGCCCTTGCCCATGGCTATATAACCACTGAAAAAATTGCACAACATGTGCCAGAGTGCATTACACCTGCTGCCAACACATTTAAGTGCGCCAGGGGAATTGAGCGGGAAAAACTTACGGAGAGTCGTGGACAAGCAATGCGAAAAGAAGGCGCACTACGAGTGCGCCTTATGAATCAGCCCCTAACTCTTACTGATAATGAAACCGAAGATGGAAACGCATCAGTTGCGTTCAGCTACTTGGGGTTCGATAAGCGGCTAAACATTCACATTATCCATGTCCAACGATATGAAGGTGATGGGTATATGGTCATCAATCACCGCTCTGGGAAACAAGCCTTCCCTTCGGGCTATCCAATAGCATCTCCTGATGGAAAAAATTTTCTGTCCATGTCAGAAGACATGTTTGCCGGATATAACCCAAACAATATCGAAATCTGGCAATTGGCGTCTGGCCGGATCGTGAAGGCTGCAAACTTTGAGTTGGAGTGGGGGCCAGAAAGTGGGGACTGGATTGACTCTAAAAGCATTCGAGTCAATAAACGTTGTTTTGCTCCAACCGAAAGTAACCCTACCGCACTTAAACCGTGTGGCATAGCCAATATCAAATTGCTAAATAAAAAATGGAAATTGTTCGAATAAAATCGGCTAACCCGGCAGTCGAGAGGGACTGCGCAAAAGCGCGCAGCCCCTCACTTTTACGTTGGGTGTCAAGATGACGATCATTCATTTATTACTCGGTGGCATATTGGTGGTAATGATTGGAAGCGTCTACGGTACTTACCGAATTGGATATGCCTACCCCCGCATTTCGCTTCTACTCTCCGGCTTAGCTTTGTGTGCAGCCACCTTCTTTGGATACCTCCTTGCCACTGACAAAGGTGATGGCCCAGTGAGTGCAGGTGGGTACGCTATCCTAAGCTGTATTACTTACTTCACGGTGATAATCAGCATTACATTCCTTGCAGGCTCGCTCTTTAAGTTAGCAGCCATGACGAGGAGCAACCCCAAGTGAGTTACGTTGTAGTTATACCCAACCCGTCGTTCAAGCGGGACTGCCGCAAAAGCGCGGCAGCCCCTTAACTTAACGTTAGACATCATTGATGGCTATGAGCAGATATAAACTGAATGCCATGTCAAAAAAGATTGCCTACTTATTTGCCGCTATTGCATATGGGATTTTTTTAATCATGTATGTGAAGAAACCTCTGCTGAATTTATTGGCCGATCTACCTGAATCAATTGCCCATGTGCTTTTCTTTGCTGGTTTGGTACCCGTGTTTATTCTGCTAGGCATTTCAGCCAGTATAAAAACAGCACCCAAGCAGGAAAAAAATGGTGGCCGCGTTGACTAATACGAGCATATCCGCTGCGAATTTATCGCTTTGTATTCGAGCCGGTCGTATGTCTAACCCTGCGGTCAAGTTCGCTCCGCTTCGCTGC
The DNA here is from genome assembly GCA_040079595.1 of Gallionella sp. Classification (GTDB taxonomy): domain Bacteria; phylum Pseudomonadota; class Gammaproteobacteria; order Burkholderiales; family Gallionellaceae; genus Gallionella. The sequence continues at coordinate 72,010 of JBEBKA010000001.1, read as the reverse complement.
GCTGGGACTGCGCTAAAGCGCAGCCCCTTACCTTCACGTTAAACGCCATATGATCCGCGCAATCCGAAGCTATATCACCAGTTTGAAAGCGAGCAGATTATTTGGCCGCGCTGGTCGATTGCGCGATGCAGGACGAAAGGAAGAAGCATTAAATGTAGCTCGCCAATCGTTGACAGTATTGCGTGAGCCTTGGGTGGTGCGTCTTCGGCCCGCCGAAGGTTCAGTCCTGCTGTGCACCACGATGCTTGTTGAGCAAGTTGCAACCGAATTGAATCAGCATGGTGCAGATAACGACGACCTTGCGGATGCTTTGGCCTATTTGAAAAGTCTCCCTCCGGGTTCCGAGCTTGAAATATTCGGTAGTGAAGAGTGGGTTCCTTATCTTGAGTCTCGGCTGAAAATTAAAGGTCAAACAAATGCCGTCTAACCCTACGGTCAAGTTCGCTCCGCTTCGCTGCGCTTGGACTGCGCTAAAGCGCAGCCCCTTACCTCTACGTTGGGGCTTGTAGACCATGCGCTTTGCCGCCATCATCTTCCTAATTTCTGAGCGCGGCGCCCCTTAACTTAGACGTTAGGGCTCAGGAGAACAATATGCACATTGATGTTACTTGCAAGACAGACCGCTTTAACCTCTCCGTTGTTGGTGAGGACTTCATCAATGATTGCTGTTTTGGTGAGGACTTTTCCAATTGGCTTGTTGCCGCCTTGGAGAGTGTGGGAGTTGAAGCCGATCTCATTTGTATGGAAGATTTCGGCTGGGCAAATCTGGCCGCCTTTGAACATATAAATAGGGTCAGACTCGATTTAATTTGCTACGCTTGAGCCGTCTCAACATCCAGCAGACAATTTGTCGCGTTCGGGCATTCCATCGGAGCGGATTTGATCCGCTCATGCTAGAAGGTGACAATAGGCACACATCGCAATAAACTTGTCCCATGAAACCATTTCGCTGGAATCCTGAAAAAATGAGACGCTGAAGGTTGAGCGTGACATTTCCTTTGAGGTGATAGCTCTTGCGATTGAAGCAGATGGTTTGCTGGATGAGTTGCGCCACCCGAACACGGAAAAATATCCCAACCAGTCCGTTCTTGTCGTGGCATTTGATGGTTATGTGTACTTGGTGCCTTACGTTGAAGAGCAGGATCACTATTTCTTGAAGACGGTGATTCCAAGCAGGAAGGCCACCCGTGACTATTTGCTTAAGGAGTAACCGAGATGAAAAAACTTGATGCGTTTGAAAAGGACTTGCTGGCCTCCTACGAGAAGGGCGAGCTTAAGTCCACCTCTCCGTCAAAAGCAAAGCTGACAAAATTCAAAGCCGCTGCGACAGCCACCTTCCTCAAGGAAAAGCGGGTCAATATTCGGCTCTCCTCGCCCGACCTGATGGATATTCAAGCACGAGCACTTGAAGAAGGCATGCCATACCAGACATTGATCGCCAGTGTGCTTCACAAGTTTGTATCGGGGCGACTGGTAGAGTTACCGTCAAGTTTAACCCGTCATTCAACTCGGACTCTGCAAAAGGGTAAATAGGGTCTCGATTTAATTTGCTATTCTTAACTCCTCAATCCTCTTGGGAGTTAAACCATGGCTCGCCTTCCCCGCTTTTATTTACCCGGTCAGCCGCTGCATGTGATTCAGCGCGGCAATAACCGCGATCCGATTTTTGCCTCGGATGAGGATTGCCGCTTTTACCTGCGTTGCCTACTAGAGGCTGCCGAGACTCAGTCTCTCACCATTCATGCGTATGTGCTGATGACGAATCATGTGCATTTGCTGGTGACACCCGAAACCGAATCCAGTTTATCCAAAACGTTGCAGTCGATAGGGCGGCGTTATGTGCAGTATTTCAATCATGTGTATGGACGCACTGGGACGTTGTGGGAGGGGCGTTATAAAAGTACGCTGATTGATAGTGAGCGATATTTGCTGACTTGTATGCGCTATATTGAGATGAATCCGGTGCGTGCCAATATGGTGGCGCACCCCGGCGATTATCCTTGGTCGAGCTATCAGGCCAGTGCGCAAGGCAAGGGTGATGTGCTGGTTACGCCTCACGCTTTATATCTAAGTCTGGGGCGGTCTGATGAGGAGCGTTGGTCGGCGTATCGTCAGTTGTTTCGTGCGCAACTTTCCAAGGCGGATGTGGATGCGATTCGTGATGCGACCAATAAGGGCTGGGCGTTGGGGGATGGGCATTTCAGCGCGAAAATTGAGGCGTTGACGAAGCGGCGCGCAACACCGCTACCGCGTGGCAGACCCAAGCGCGAAAGCGCGGAATAATTCGAGTCTGACCCTAATTTTCCGCTAATAATCGTGCAATCGTATCGTCAAACAATGTGAACAAGTCAGTCGCTTGAGGCGTTCCGCCGACGGTAAATGGCAGCATGACGGCAGGAATATGCGCACGCTCTGCAATCCATTCCGATGGTCGTCCATCTTGGTAGGCGGCACGCAACACCATCTTGGCGGGATGTTGTTTTAGTTCATTCAACACTTGTCCGAGATAAGCTGCACTCGGTTCTAATCCGGGCTTAGATTCCAGCTCGGCAACCTGTTTGAGTCCCAGCCAATTGTTCAAGTAGGGAAAGCCTTTGTGTTGGGCAATGATAGACACGCCTTTGAGCGGTGCAGCTTGCTTTTCCCATTTCGCAATTGCAGCGCGCCATGACTGTTCGAACTTATCCAGCTGCTGTTGGTAGAACGAAGTATTGGACGGATCAAGCAAGATCAGGCGTTTACTCAACGCATCGGCAATGGGAAAAAAATTTCGCGCATCGGTTTGGATGTGCGGATTACCCATTGCATGTACGTCGCCATCGGCGCGATCCAGGCGAGTTGGCACTTCCAGCATTGACACATATTGCGCGGCTTCAAAATGACCATCGCCGCCCGGTTGAATCGCATTGTTGGCAGACTCGCGCAGTATCACAGGCATCCAGCCAACTTCGAGTTCCGCACCCGTGCATACCAGCAGTTTTGCATTACGCGCTTTGGCGATGAGGCTGGGGCGTGCCTCGATGCGGTGCGGGTCTTGTAGCGCGCCAGTTGCAGTGTAGATACTGACTTTATCGCCAGCCAATTGTTGCGTGAGTGCCGCCCATTCGGGTTCGCAGGCGAACACGTTGAGGGTGGCGTGAGCCGGACTCGTGATGAGCAAGGCAAGCAATGTGTAAAAAATTTTATTCATGGAAATTCTCCAATAATTTGTGAAAACCATCGTCCACGAAATACACGAAAACCACGAAATCTAAACTGCGCGCGTAGTTTTGAGGTGAATCGGCATCAGATTTTTTCGTGTGTTTCGTGCCTTTCGTGGACACGGATTTTAGTAACTATGCGCGCCGTGCGCACCCAAGCTCATCACGTATTGCACAAAGAATTGCTTATCCGCCAAGCCTTGTCGAGATTCATCTTGTGCAAGTTGCACTCGCATGCGGGAAAATTCGCTGGGGCTGTAGTCCACCATTACCGTGGTGCGCTTGGGCGCGTAACCATAGCTGCTGATGACATTCGCCGCATTCGCCGCGCCGATATTGGCTGCACCCCAATCCAGCTGGTCATAACGCAAACCCGCGCGCCAACGCGGCATAAACTGCGCCACGCTTTGTACATACCAGCCGCTTTGCGTGACATTGAAGCTGTCTGTGGTGCTTGCAGTTGCTGTGTCGTAAGTCAAATCACCAGTTTCTTTGCGTTGGAAATACTCGCCTTGCAGTTTCACATAGCGGTTGGCAGTGTTGCCATTCGGCGCGTATTTCCACACAAAATCCAGCCCCGTAGTTTGGCTGTCTCCCGTGAATAAATTGGTCACCGCGCCACCAGCCAAGTCGGGAACATCCACACTTTCCGCATCTACGCGACGTGTTTTGTGCAGTGATACACCCGCACGCCAGCTGTGTTCAATACCGACATCATTGCCTACATGCGCAAACAACACCCCAGCGCCGCTACCGTTTTTCGCCCTATCCGTGCCTGGGAAGCCTCGACCTTTTCCGACTTCACCTCCCACTTCTATAAACATATCGGTGGGTGCTAACCACTTGAGTTGCACGCCGTCTTCCGCCAATTGGTTTTCCCACAATGTTGCATAGACCAATGGTTGATCGACGAAATCCCAAGCATGGGCATGTTGCTCATTTAGATAACCTAGCCCTGAAAAATAGCGGCCGAATTTCAAATTCAATCCATTGCTCAACGCATTATTTTGCACGAAGGCATTTTCCACACTCACACCACCCGCAGGGTCGAGAGCCAGCGTAGCCGTGCCGCGATTGTTTGCGTCGATGTTGGCAGTGATACCCACTTCCGTTTCGCCGAGGTTGAAACCTTGCTCGTGACCAGGATTGGGGTTCATGGCAAACCCCGTTGCGGGGACAGCGGGGTCTTGTTGTAGCGAGCCGTAAGTACCGCCGAGTATCACTGAAATGGCGGGGTTAAACGCGCTTTCACTCGTGACCCTACCAGAGGGAGTAGGATTGACATCGCTTGCAGCGGGTGCGTTGAATGAATGGGCTAACAGCACGGCAATAGCCGCGCTCAAATAAGTTTTATTGAACATTTTTTACTCCACAAAAAAGCGAACAAAAAGCCTCGCGTGAATGCGAGGAATAATAAGTAGACTTTAAGCGGAGTAGGGCGGGGCGCGTGCCGAAAAGGCGACGAAACGGGAAGAAAAAGCCGTGCTGAAATGATCGACGTGAAACGCTTCGATTCCCGCACTGCCAAAAAAGCCAACAGAATTGCTAGAAATTGCACCACCGATTTGAGCATAAGCCACGCACAAATCACAATGCTTGTCATGCGGAAGCGATTGATCCGAGTTTTGCTTTTGTTCTGCCAGTACGTGCGTAATGCCATGCGTTAACCCGCCTAACTGTGCGAACAGCAGGGCGAAAATCAGCAGGATCTTAGGTAGCAGATTGCGAAACATGGCGCGCACTTTAACGGATGAGATTACAAAGCGCAATTACTGTACTTGTATCAAACTTTGCCCTGTCATTTCGGCTGGCTTAGGCAAGCCCATCATGGCTAACAGGCTGGGAGCGAGATCACGCAATGCGCCATGCTCCGTCAGCGTTGCGTTGCGTCCGATGTACAAAAATGGGACGGGATTGAGCGTATGGGCAGTGTGTGCTTGGTGAGTGTGGTGGTCTATCATCTGTTCGGCATTGCCGTGGTCGGCGGTGATAATGACTTCACCCCCGATGGCTTGCATGGCTTTAACCACGCGACCTATGCAAATATCCAACGCTTCGATTGCTTGAGTGGCGGCTGCCATGTTGCCGCTGTGGCCGACCATGTCGCCGTTGGCGTAGTTGCAGATAATGGCGGCGTATTGACGGCTGGCAATTGCGGCTTCCAATTTTTCGGTGACTTCAAACGCGCTCATTTCTGGTTTTAGGTCGTAGGTTTCAACTTTCGGAGACGGCACTAAAATGCGGTCTTCGTTCGGGTAAGGTTGCTCTTTACCGCCGTTGAAGAAATACGTGACGTGCGCATATTTTTCAGTTTCGGCGATGCGTAACTGTTTTAGTCCAAGATTGGAAAGATATTCACCAAAGGCGTTATGGATCGCGTCTTGTGTGTAAGCACAAGGGTAGTCAAAATCTTCTCCGTAGCGGCTGAGTGTGACGAAGCTCGCCAGTTTTGGATGATATGAGCGAGAAAATCCGCTAAATGTTTCGTCAGTCAATGCGCGAGAAATTTCACGCGCACGATCCGCGCGGAAATTCATAAACACCACCACGTCTTGATCTTGCATCGTTACCGCAGCCCTACCAGTTGGCACGATAGCCGTGGCTTTGACAAATTCATCCGACTCACCACGGGCATAAGCTTGCTCCAAGCCACTGAGTGCATCGGTCGAAGTGAATTCTGCCTTGCCTTGCGTGAGTAATTCGTAAGCAGACTGTACGCGATCCCAACGCTGATCTCGGTCCATCGCATAGAATCGACCAATCATGCTGGCAATTTGACCCACGCCCAATGCAGCACATTTGTCTTGCAGCAGTTGTAGTGACGATGCCGCACTTTTTGGTGGCGTATCACGCCCATCCAAAAACGCATGGAGATAAACTTTTCTCAAACCATTGCGTGCCGCCATGTCCAGCATGGCGAGAATGTGGTTTTCGTGGCTATGCACGCCGCCAGGAGAGAGCAGCCCCATGATGTGCAGCGCGCTATTGTTTTGCTTGGCTTGGTCAACGGCATTACTCAATGCCGTGTTGCTGTAAAAGCTGCCGTCTTCAATGGCGAGGTCAACTTTGCTGAGTTCCTGATACACCACGCGACCCGCGCCGATGTTGAGATGCCCAACTTCGGAGTTGCCCATCTGCGTGGCAGGCAAGCCGACAAACTTTTCTGAAGCGTTGATTAAAGTGTGCGGATATTCCCGCCATAGACGATCCCAGTGGGGAGTGTGTGCCGCCAAAATAGCATTGTTGTCGGCATTTTCGCTGTAACCGAAGCCGTCCAAAATAACGAGCAATACAGGGGTGAGGTTCATTGTTGTAAAATAAGCAGTGACTAATTTGTAAGCGGCGCATTTTAGCCGAATATTGTATTTTAAGGAGTAGCTGTGACGGGTAAATTGATCGACAAAGAAGAAGATATTCAACAAGCCGCGCAGGCAATCAAGGCGATTGCACATCCATTAAGATTGAAAATCTTATGCGTGTTGGGCAATCAAGAACTCAGCGTTCAAGATATTGTTGAGCAGGTTGGCACGACGCAAAGCAATATCTCGCAGCACTTGGCGAAGATGCGCGACCAAGATGTGTTGGCAACACGCAAAGAAGCCAACTGGGTGTATTACCGCATTGGTGATCCGCGTACACTCAAGCTAATTGGCATGATACGCGATGTATTCTGCACGACTTGAGGTTGCCCGACTTTAAGGTTTTCTTTTCGCACGCGGATGCGCGCCATCGTAAATTTTGCTGAGATATTGAAAGTCGAGATGCGTATAAATCTGCGTGCTGGAGATACTGGCGTGTCCAAGCATCTCCTGCACCGCACGCAAGTCTCCGCTGGATTGTAAGACGTGTGTGGCGAATGAGTGACGCAGCAAATGCGGATGCACATTGCTGGTGATGCCTTGCTTGATACCCCATTGTTTCATGCGCAGTTGCACCACACGCGGCGAGATGCGTAGCCCTCGCAGCCCAACAAACAAAGCGGTTTCATCCACCCTGGCAAGTTGCTCGCGAACCGCCAGCCATGCTTGCAATGCGCCAATGGCATGTTGACCAAGCGGCACGATGCGAGTTTTGCTGCCTTTGCCTGTCACGCGTACTTCACCTGCTGCCATTTCGAGTTGCGGCGGATCAAGATTAACCAGCTCTGCCAAACGCAAACCGGAAGAATAAAATAACTCGAAAATCGCTTTGTCGCGGATAGCTTCCGTGGAGTCAGTCGGTAAATCAACCATGCGCGTGGCCTCGTCTGGCGACAAAGCCTGCGGCAAAACTTTGGGAGATTTTGGCGCGCGCAACCCGACACAAGGGTTGTCTGCCAGACCGTGATCGCGCATCAGATAAGTGAAAAATCCACGCCATGCCGACAACATGCGAGCGAGTGAGCGACCGCTCAACCCTTTGCTGTGCAGTTGCGCAACATAACGGCGGATGTGATGGATTTTTAGATTGGCAAGCGGCGTGTCGCCAGTCAGATCAAACAAATGCCGCAAGTCGCGCGCATAACTTTCTGCGGTTAGCTTGGAGTATTGCTTTTCATGGCGCAACCATGCTGCGTAACCTTGCGCGTAGTTTGAGTTTTCTTTGGTAGGCATGATCAGGGAGTTTCTAGCAGAAACGTGGTCTGTCCCCTATTATTTAGGTGAGGGTGCTGTTGCCGTTGGCATCCAGGGTGCTGGAGATTTTCCAGCGATAACCTTTTTTGCATAGCGTATCGTAATCAGGGATCGCCTCACTGATAGCTTGGAAGTAGTACACCACCTTGACTTTAACCCCACCGATTTCGACCAGTGCGACGGCTTTGTCTTTGCCTAAGTAGCCATCTTCGGGAAGATAAACATACCCTGGATCGGCTGGATCAAATCTGCCTTCGCCAAAAGTGTTTCCATCCGCTTCGGTAACTAAGCGTAAAATGCCATGTGCAGGCTGTTGCAAGATGGTGACGGTTGCAGGGGTAGCGTGTGCGACATTTTTATGTTCATAACTCCGCAAGTAGAATCCTGCTGAGTTTATCGGGCTAAAGGTATTAGCACCCGAATAGTTATTGTTCGGTGCGGGGAAGCAAACACCAATAGCGCGTGTTGTCTTCATATCACCTAGTTGCGCCTGATTCGCCTGGGCAATCATCACTGGCAGATTTTGCGGAGGGACATTTGGCATATCCGAGATAAACATGGTCATTTCTCCTTGGGTGAGGTTCAGGTCGGTTTTGACTTGGTCGAACAGGGTTTGCGCGTGGGCGATGAGGGCGTTACTCGCGACAGGCAAGTGGATAATAGGGGACAGACCACGTTTTCCTGCAAAGATTGCGCATTCATTCACCTCGCCTCCCGACTATGAACATAGAAACAGTGTCTCACCTTAACCAGCCAGCCTAGCTCCGTCAAGCCGACATCAAAGCAGGTCCAGTTGATTCTCTGCATCGGTTGCGCCGGTGGCGGGTCTGCCCGCTTGTCCGCGACTGGCTCTTCTGCCCAGCACTGCTTCAATCTCGCGTTGGAATCGCTCACTGCCCAAGGCAAAGTTACCGTTGGTGGCATTGCGGATTTGTCCGACGATTTCTTCATCGAGATGTGCTTTGAATAATCCACGGTAGGCGGCTAGGCGGGTTTTCTCATTGGCTGCAATACGTTGGTATTGGTCGTGCGGAGTAATGAGGCTGCTGGCTTTGCCCAGTGCATTGGTGTGGTAGCTGGACCAGCGATAGTCCTGCGGCTGGTTGACCATGCCCGCGCGCACGGGGTTGAGTTCGATGTAGCGGTAGCAGGCGAGAACATAGTCTTCGGTTTGGGTGAGGCAGGAGCGGAATCTACCTTCCCATAATGTGCCACTGCGCTTGTAGATGCGGTTGATGTATTGCACGTAGCGTTGCCCCAAGTGTTTCATCAGCTGTGATGCGCTGTCTGTTTGTTGCGGGGTGAGGAGTAGATGCACGTGGTTGGTCATCAGTACGTAGGCATGGATGGAACAGCCAAACTGGGTAGCGAATTCTTGCAGGTAATGCAGGTAGAACTGAAAGTCTTCTTCCGCGTGAAAGCACACGGAACGGTTGTTGCCGCGCTGGATAATGTGCCAGGGAATGCCAGGGATGGAGAGGCGGGCGCGGCGCGGCATGATGTACTCTGCTGAGGTGTATGCTTATACGGTTGCCGGTGGGGGATTGTCTTGCAATGCAGCGTTGTCAAATAACTGCTTGATGCGTGCCTCAGCATTTTCCAGCAGTTGGGGATTTTGCTGATACACCATCAAGAGAAACCTACGGTTCGCCTCGATTTCCTGCAACAAAATAAAATTCTGCTCTGCTGTTGTCATTTGCGTACCCGAATTTTTCGTAACTCTTCAATATCAATTAAATCCTTGCTGCGCCCTGTCCCTGTTTTCATCTCAATCAAATGCTCAATCGATGCAACCGGTATAGTGATTAAACCAACTTTAACCATCGCCGCATCGCGACGCAAATCGTCAAACGAAACTACGGGTCTGACCAAAATATCCATGACCGTCGCCATTGCCTCCGACCCGCGCAAACTAAAAGCCAGCATCCCTTTTTCTTGATACCACTGCTCAATCAATTTCGGATTAGCCAGCGCATCCAAATCAACAGGCATGGTCGGACGTAAATCAGACGCTTTAGCCACAGACAAAAATTTATGCAGATTATCCGCGTCCATTGCCAGTACCACATCAACATCCATCGTGACACGCTGATAACCATGCAGTGCCACCGCAAGCCCACCCACCAAAACAAACTCGACTTTCGCTTCAGCAAGCATGTTGATTAAGTTAAACATACTCATACCACCTCACCTCCGCAAAGAAATTTTTCAAACAACCCGCGTAAGGCGCATTGCCCGTTGGTTATTGCACCTTCAGGGTAAGTTTAGCCACATCGGACATTGTTAGTCTGCAAGATAAGGATGCAACGCGCTGCTCACCACTTCGCTGATGCGCTGCAAAAACATCGTCCCCATCTCCGGGTAGAAACGTTCTTTGTCTTCGCTGGCAAGTACCAACATGCCTATCGTACCGCTGCCCGCATGTAACGTCATATAGGCGTATGAGCGCAGCTGTGCGGCATGTTCGCCAAACCAAGTGGCGGTGTCTTCAACAGGGTTATGCGTACAGATAGGTTGGTTTTCGGTGTCGGCGAACATCAGTACTGCTTCGCTGGGCGGATTGGTTTGCCACAGGTGCATGGCAACATGCGGCACGGCAAAAATATCGCGCAGCATGTAGGGGATCATGTCTTGCAGGGTTGCCAAGTCGCGTGCGCCAAACAACGCGATGACGAACTCATGCACTTTGTGTTGCAGGGCTTCGTTCTCTTGCGCGTAAGCAATCATTTCGCGCAGCTTTTTTTCGAGGTCTTTGTTTTTGTCACGCAAAGCAACGAGTTGCCGCTCGCTCAATGAAATCGTGCGCCCACCATGGGGATGCGGCAATTGAATTTGCGTGAGCGTTTCGATATGGTCATCAAAAAAATACGGGTTGTCCCGCAGGTATTGTGCGACGGCTTCTGGTTTCATTGTTGCTCCCTATAGATTTATTTCGCCAGCGAATACGGTGGTTGCCGGGCCCGTCATTAACACGGGCGCATCATTATTTTCCCACGCAATGGTTAACATGCCGCCGCGTGTCGCCACGTTAACAGGGCTATCCAACAAGCCACGGCGTATGCCCGCCACGGCTGCGGCACATGCGCCCGTTCCGCATGACAAAGTTTCGCCTGCGCCGCGTTCATATACCCGCAGTTTGATGTGATGGCGATCCTTAATTTGCATGAAGCCCGCATTCACCCGATTGGGGAAGCGCGGGTGATTTTCAATGAGCGCGCCCAATGTTGCGACGGGCGCAAGCTCAATGTCATCGACAACTTGTACGGTATGGGGGTTGCCCATCGACACGGCACTGATTTGCAGTGTCTGCCCCGCCACCTCCAGCGGCTCGCTGATTGCGTCGCTGCCTCCCGTGAAAGGAACGCGTATCGCTTCAAAAATGGGCGCGCCCATATTCACGGTTACGCGGCCATCTTCTTCGAGTCGCGGAACGATTAAACCGCATTGGGTTTCCACAGTGATTTCACGCTTGCTGGTGAGTTTATTGTCATACACAAAGCGCATGAAACAGCGCGCACCATTGCCGCATTGTTCCACCTCACCACCATCCGCATTGAAGATGCGATAACGAAAATCCGCATTTTTATGCTGCGGCTTTTCCACCAGCAAAATTTGGTCACAACCCACGCCAAAGCGACGATCCGCCAGCAAACGCATTTGTTCGGGGCTGAGGTCAATTTTTTGGCGTGTACCATCCAGCACAACGAAGTCGTTGCCCGCGCCGTGCATTTTCGTAAACTTGAGTATCAACGTTTTCCTCTGAGTTCTGCGTGTCTGAAACAATCTGTTGTGTGGTCGTTTACCATCCCCGTTGCCTGCATGTGCGCGTAACAAATTGTGCTGCCGATAAATTTGAAGCCGCGCCGCTTGAGCTCTTTGCTCATCGCATCTGATTCAGGCGTGGAAGCGGGAACTTCACTTAAGCTGCGCCAAATATTTTGCCGTGGTTTGCCATCCACAAATTGCCAGATGAATTTATCGAAGCTGCCAAATTCACTTTGCACTTCAAGAAACTTTTGCGCGTTGATGACCGCAGATTGCACTTTCAAACGGTTGCGCACGATGCCCGCATCCTGCAACAGCGATTCTATTTTATGCGCATCATAGCGGGCAATACGCGTCGCGTCGAAACCATCGAATGCGGCGCGATAATTTTCGCGCTTGCGCAAAATAGTGATCCAGCTCAACCCCGCTTGCGCCCCTTCCAGAATCAAGAACTCAAACAGCTTCTGGTCGTCGTGCAACGGCACGCCCCACTCTTGGTCGTGGTAGCGTTGATACAGCTCATCATTGCCAGGCCAGGTGCAGCGCGGTTTATTCATCTTACTTCCTTGGTAGTCTTGTCACACAGCTGCACGTAATCACGCCACATACAGCGGTTCATCACCACCGTCATGCCCGCATCGACAGCGCGTTGCGCGGCGGCTTCGTGTATCACGCCTTCTTGTAGCCAAAGGTTTTTGATGCCGAGTTTGATACAGCTTTCGACGATAGCGGGGACATGCTCAGACGAGCGAAACACATCCACGATGTCTGGCAATGCTGGCAGGCTTTCCAAATCAGAAAATGCTTTTTCGCCCAACACTTGCTCAACCAAAGGGCGCACGGGAATGATGTGATACCCTGCATTTTGCAAGCCACTTGCCACGCGAAAACTGGGTCGAGCTATATTGGGTGACAGGCCAACTACGGCAATGCTGTGGATGCTTTGCAGCAACTGGCGTATCTGTTCTGCGGTAGGGTTGGTGAATGCCATGCAAATACACTTCATGAGTTAATTTATGAACGGCACGATAGCATTTTTTCACGCCATGCGTGGCGTGGACGGGGCAGGCAAAAGCCGTTATGCTGCGCGCCTTCTCGCAACGCGCTCGTAGCTCAGATGGATAGAGTATTGGTTTCCGAAGCCAAGGGTCGTGGGTTCGACTCCCGCCGAGCGCACCAAATTTAATTTGCCGTGAAGGATCAAGCTATGAACTTCGATAAAGAACTGAACGCAAGCGGTATGTCGTGTCCCTTGCCGATACTTAAAACAAGAAAAGCATTGATGGATATGGAATCTGGGCAAATCCTCAAAGTCATTTCGACTGACAAGGGCTCGGTACAAGACATGCAGGCTTTTGCCAATCAAACGGGCAATACTTTGCAGGCTTCGAGCGAGGAAAACAACGCGTACATTTTTTTCTTCGAGAAAGCGTAACTCAAATGACTACTAAGAAAATGGCAATTATTGCCTCAAAAGGCACGTTGGATATGGCTTATCCGCCCTTTATTCTTGCTTCAACAGCAGCTGCATTGGGCTATGAAGTTCAGGTGTTCTTTACATTTTACGGATTACAACTTTTGCGCAAAGATTTATCGGACGTAAAAATTAGCCCGCTGGCAAATCCTGCCATGCCTATGCCAATTGATATGCCTGTGATGGTGCAAATGTTGCCCGGCATGGAGACTATGGCGACGATGATGATGAAAGACAAGTTGAAGAAAAAAGGCGTGGCTTCGATAGAGGAGTTGCGCGACTTGTGTTTAGAAGCCGAAGTGAAATTTATTGCTTGTCAAATGACAGTTGATCTGTTCGATTTTGACAAGAGTGATTTTATTGATGGCATTGAATTTGGCGGCGCAGCAACATTCATGGGATTTGCGGGCGACACCGATGTTTGTTTGTTTGTGTAACATGACAATTCACGATCAAATACCGTGACCGAAACGCTTTATCAAGCTGCTATTGCTGCTTTTGACGCAGCCAATTCCGAAGATACCAATACCGAGATACATGAAGGCAGGTCTTATCCCAAAGAACTGCTCTACGCGCAGCGGATGACAGACATGCAGCAGCGTTTTGCGCCTAAAGCATCGGAGGCAGTAAAACTCGCGGTGCGTGCGCAACACATCCAGCGTTGGAAAATTCCGCGCGGGGACTATGCGATGGATAAGCCGGGCTACATGCTGTGGCGTACGGGGTTGTACAAATTTCATGCCGAGACTGCAGGCAATCTGATGAAACAGGCAGGTTACGACGACGGGATGATTGCCCGTACCAAACTTATCATCAGCAAGAAAAATTTGAAGAGCGATGCCGAGACGCAGACGATGGAAGATATCGTAGATTTGGTGTTCATTGAACATTACATGCTTGCCTTCGCGGGACAACACCCGGAATACGATGAGGCGAAGTGGATTACCATCATCAAAAAGACTTGGAACAAAATGTCGCCACGCGCGCATGAGTTTGCGCTGGCAGGCAACATTAAATTGCCTGAGGCACTTGTCCCCTTGATTCTGAAAGCGGTTCAGTAAATGGATTATTTGCCGATTTTTACCAAGGTAAAAGGCAAGCTGTGCCTTGTGGTGGGCGGGGGTGAAGTCGGACAGCGCAAGGCTGGTGTGTTGCTGGAAGCGGGGGCGGTCGTGCGTGTTGTCGCTCCTGAAATTTTGCCCGACTTGGCACATCAAAAAAATGTCGAAGCCATCGTGGCTCGTTTTGCCGAGTCACATCTTGATGGTGTGACCTTGGTCATCGCGGCAACCAATAACCGCGAAGTGAATAGGCAAGTCTCCAACTTGGCGCAGGCACGCAACATTCCGGTGAACGTGGTGGATGATCCTGAGCTGTGTTCCTTTATCATGCCCGCCATTCTCGACCGCTCGCCGCTGATGGTGGCGTTTTCCAGTGGGGGTGCATCGCCTGTGTTGACGCGCATGATGCGCGGCAAACTGGAAACGATGATCCCGCAAAATTTCAGCCGTATAGCCGCCTTTGCGGAACGCTTCCGCGAACGGGTTAAACAGCGCGTTACCAATCCCGCCAAACGGCGTATTTTTTGGGAGAACGCGCTGGATGGCGTGGTTGCGGAAAAAGTGCTGACGGGTGATGAAGCCAGTGCTGAGGCGATGCTGCAACAAATGTTGGCGAGCGAAGACAATATTGTGCGCGGTGAAGTTTATCTGGTTGGTGCTGGCCCCGGCGACCCTGATCTGCTCACTTTCCGTGCGTTGCGCTTGATGCAAAAAGCCGATGTGGTCGTCTACGACAATCTTGTATCCAAGCCTATTGTGGATATGACGCGACGCGATGCCGAGCGCATCTTTGTCGGCAAGAAACGCGCCGATCACACCTTGCGTCAGGAAGAAATCAATGAGCTGTTGGTGCGTCTCGCCAAAACAGGCAAGCGCGTTTTACGCCTTAAAGGCGGAGACCCTTTCATCTTTGGGCGAGGTGGCGAAGAGATCGAAACCTTGGCGGCTGAAGGCATTCCGTTTCAGGTTGTACCCGGCATCACAGCTGCATCAGGCGTGGCTTCCTACGCGGGTATTCCACTTACCCACCGCGATCATGCGCAGTCCTGCATCTTTGTTACAGGTCATCTCAAAGACAGCACGATGAATTTGGATTGGGACGCGCTAGCTCGACCTAGGCAAACCGTGGTGGTGTATATGGGACTGCACGGCCTAGGTATATTGTGCCGCGAACTCATTCAGCACGGGCTGCCGGACAGCACGCCAATAGCCATTGTGCAACAGGGTACGACACCAAACCAGCGCGTCGTGACAGGCACGTTGGCAACATTGCCTGCTATCGCAGCAATTGAAAAACTGCAAGCACCCACGCTGATTATTATCGGTGGCGTTGTCACGCTCAGGGAAAAGTTGCAATGGTTTAACCCGCAGCCTAGCCCGTTCAAATCTTGGAATACTTAAATTTCGCTGAGTTACAATTCCGCCCTTAAACAACCTTGGAGTTCGCAATGAGTTTTAACGAAGCAAATGTGCAAAATGCGTTGAAGAATTTGATCGACCCAAACACCAAAAAAGATTTTGTCAGCGGCAAGTCGGTGAAAAACATCAAGATCAACGGAAATGATGTGTCGCTGGATATTCTGCTTGGCTATCCAGCCAAGAGCGTATGGGACGAGATACGCGCGATGGTTGAAGCACACCTTAAAGCTGCATTGCCCAGTGTGGGGAAAGTCACTGCCAACGTGTCCAGTAAAGTCGTGCCACATGCGGTACAACGCGGCGTGAAATTGGTGGAAGGTGTAAAAAACATTATCGCCGTGGCAAGTGGCAAGGGCGGTGTCGGTAAATCAACGACTGCGGTGAACCTGGCGTTAGCATTGGCTGCCGAAGGCGCGCGGGTAGGTGTGCTGGATGCCGATATTTACGGCCCTTCACAACCCACCATGCTGGGCATCAAAGGGCAACCTGTATCAAAAGATGGTAAGTCCATGGAGCCGATGAACAACCACGGTCTGCAAGCCATGTCCATCGGTTTTATGATAGACGGTGATGATTCGCCCATGGTTTGGCGCGGTCCGATGGTGACACAGGCACTCGATCAGTTGTTGCATCAAACTCGTTGGGACAATCTCGATTATTTGGTGGTGGATTTACCGCCTGGCACCGGCGATATTCAACTGACCTTGGCGCAAAAAGTACCGGTCACGGGTGCGGTAATTGTCACCACCCCGCAGGACATCGCGTTGATGGATGCGCGTAAGGGACTCAAGATGTTTGAGAAGGTCGGTATCAAAATTGTCGGTATCGTCGAGAACATGAGTACCCACATTTGCTCCCAGTGCGGGCATGAAGAGCATATCTTTGGCGCGGGCGGCGGTGAAAAAATGTGTGCAGATTACGATGTTGAATTCTTAGGTGGACTGCCGTTAGATATACGCATTCGTGAACAAGCGGATTCCGGTAACCCTACTGTAGTGGCCGATCCTGACGGAAAAATTGCCAGGGTGTACAAACAGATTGCACGTCGTGTCGCAGTTAAGGTCGCGGATATGGCGCAAGACCATAGCGCGGCATTCCCCAAGATCGTAGTGCAGAACAGCTAATAAGTGTTCTGTAGGTGATTCCAGTGATGCGAAACAGACCTATCTGGAACGCATCCCACACTATTTGACATCGTAAAATTATCGTCCAAGAGATAGTTGGCATACTGTGGTGTCGGCTAAAATCTAGCCTCACCAATCAAACTTTGAAAGAGAAGCCAATATGAAAGCACGCGTCAAATGGGTAGAGCAGGTGTCGTTTTTGGGAGAATCGGAAAGCGGTCACGCGGTACTGATGGATGGCGCACCCGCTGCAGGCGGGCGTAACCTCGGCCCGCGCCCGATGGAGATGTTGCTACTCGGCGCAGGCGGCTGCACCAGCTTTGATGTGATTGCGATTCTGAAAAAAAGCCGTCAGGCTGTTACCGATTGTTATGTGGAGCTTGAGGCTGAACGTGCCGAAACCGACCCCAAAATCTTCACCAAAATCCACATGCACTTTGTCGTAAAAGGCAAAGACATCAAGCCTGAAGCGGTTGAAAAAGCCATCAAACTATCGGCGGAAAAATACTGCTCGGCCTCCATCATGCTCGGCGCAATGGCTGCCGTGACGCATGATTTTGAAGTGATACAAGAATAGTAAGCCTGCGTACATTGCGATGGCGTAGCGGCTGGAAAAATTAGTGGTACGTCCCCAACCTACTGCTAAACTAGTCAACAAGGAGTAAACACATGCCGACCATCAGCCAGTTTTTTGGAATTGTTGTGCAGATGTTCTGGCGGGAACATGCACCGCCACACTTTCACGCCATGTATGGTGAATACGAAGCTCTAATTGACATTCGCACACTGGAAGTCATCAAGGGCAGCCTGCCAAGACGTGCGCAAGCTCTCGTACTCGAATGGGCTGCGCTGCATCGCACCGAATTGATGGAGGACTGGAATCTATGCCAATCGAAACAGTTACCCAAGAACATCGCCCCGCTGGAGTGATTGCAACGGCATCTTGGCGCGTGAGAGCGGTCGCCGTGCAGTCGGGCTATCGGCTTTCGATCACCTGTAATGATGGCACAAGTGGAATTGTCGACATGTCTCGCTTGGTCGCAAGTGAGAAAGCGGGGGTCTATGCCGCACTCAAAGATGTATCAGTCTTCAATCAGGTGAGCATCGAACTAGGCGTGCTTACATGGTCTAACGGCGCAGACCTTGATCCAGAGTGGGTGCATGAAGAAATCGGGAAAAATAAAACGTGGTCTGTCCCCGATTAGTTCTCGGCATAAAAACACACCGAGCGATTGTTGCCACGCTGGGTAAGGTGCCAGGGTATTCCGGGGATGGATAAACGAGCGCGACGTGGCATGGGTATCAGTTCCTAGTCAAAACATTGGCATATTAGCAAATAAACGTGGTCTGTCCCCTATTATTGAGCCCCTTGCTTGCTTGTCAAAAAATTAAAGATTGTTGCGGAAATAGTAGCTATGCTTGTTGTAAAACAAGTAGCAGCAACAGCTGATCCCAATAATAATAGGCCAACGGAATAAATTGAATTGGAGAAAAAATTAGCCGCTATCCTACTGGTGCTAGTCGGATCTTCGATGAGTAAAAACGATGGGAAAATCCACGTAGAAATAACCAATACAAAGACTCCATTAGCCACTAATTTCAATCGCTTTCCCCCCGTAAAACCACCACGTTGGCGTACCTTCTCACAAAAAAATTTATAAGTCTCTTGCCGAATTTCTTTAACAAAAAATGTTAGGTAAAGAAAATATGCAGTGAGTGGAATAGTGCTAACCGCCACATACAAGATAGCTACCTGAGCAGGGAACGGGTTATCACTTAAACGAGCCGCAACATTCATTGCTTTCATGGTGGGTTTTAAGTGATCAATAAAAGTAATCGCCCACAATGGTGGCTCTTGCTGGACTCTTGCAATAAAATAAAAGCTGTAACCTAGCACTACATTAACAATTAAACCTTTCAGGAACGAGCCTGCATGCACAAAGTCTCGAGCAAAGGGGTTCAGCATCGCAATAAGTTTTCGCATTTCACTTTTCCCCGTTCAACATCCAAAATCAGCTTGGTCTTCCACTGGATATTTCTGTACGCTAATAAAAGAACCGAATTCCAATATCCACCGTATTGACCGCAGGAGCTGAACCACTCTGATTGGACGCAAGCCCCGCCATCAATTGAAACTGCGGCATCACCTTAAACCCAAGTTGGAACTTCACGCCTGTCATCGAGGTGGTGGAGCTGGATGAGCCTACCGTAGAGCTTGCATAACTCGCACTGAGTCCGCCTTCAAATTGCGGTGTAAATTCGCTGCGGATGCCTATCCCCAAAATACGGCTGTCCCCCGTGAGCGATGTACCCGCCGCAGAGGAGGTGATTTTGCGGTAGCGGCCCGTGACAATGAAATCGGTGTTGGTTGTAATCGGGGTGTGGTATCCCGCGCCGAGTATCCATCCTTTAGCCGACACATCACCAAACGATGTGCCTGTCGCCTGCTTGCCTGTTTGGTATTCCCCTTCCAAAAATACATTGCTGCTGATGCCTTTGGTGAGATTGAAATTGGTCATGTTCAAATCTCGCTTGCCACTTTGGCTCAACCTTTCAAAGCTGAGTTGAGCGGCATCGTAACTCAGCTCTGCCGAGGCAATGGCTGGAGTGAGTAAGGTGGCAAGTGCGATGACGGTAGCTAACTTTCTCATGGTTTTTTGAGGTTGTTTATAGGGTGATTGGATTGGAAGAAATGGGGTCAGTCTCAAATTAACTTCGCCAACTTATATCCTATAAGCGGTGTGCGTCAACACTTTGGAGCTGGCCTGCATCAGCTTCTTCACCGGTAAAGGCAATTCCGCCCCGCCCAGTTGTTTTGCCATCTCCGAATGCCCCGTTTCATCGATATACATTTGCGAGACGATCGCGCGACTCTTTTCATCCTGCTGGGGCAATTTGTCCAGATGGCTTTGCAGATGCCCGCCAACTTGATGTTCAGTTTCGGCCAGAAAGCCGAGATTCCATTTGTCGCCCAACAAGCCAGCCACCGCGCCCAAGGCCAGTGAGCCGGTGTACCAAAGCGGGTTAAGCACGCTCAGATGCCCGCCCAATTCGTGTACACGTTTTGATGTCCACGCCAGATGCTCGGTTTCTTCTTGTGCGGCTTGTTGCAGTTTTTGTTGCACCGCCGGATCGCGTGCTGTTAATGCCTGCCCTTGATACAACGCCTGCGCGCAAATTTCGCCGCTGTGGTTGATGCGCATCAATCCGGCAGCATGTTTTTTTTCAGCATCGGTCATTGTCGCATCGGGCAAATTGGCATCCGGGTGGGGGCGCACGCTATGTGCTTGGCTTAACAGCGTGCGCAAGCCTTTGTCGAATTCGATAATCAAGCTGTCTATATTCAACATCACGCTCTCCTCAAGAAAAGACTGCGGATAATTCTACGCCGGGTTCGGCGGCACGCATAAAGGCTTCACCAACCAAAAATGTATACACCTGATGGTCACGCATCAATTTGACATCCGCTGCGTTGAAAATGCCGCTCTCGGTAACGACGATGCGATCTTGTGGAATACTCGGCAACAAGTCGAGCGTGGTTTGCAAGCTGACTTCAAACGTGCGCAGGTTTCGATTGTTGATGCCAATTAGCGGTGTTGTAAGTTGCAATGCTACTTCGAGTTCCTGTCCGTCATGCACTTCGACCAATACCGCCATGCCCAACTCATGTGCCAAAGCTTCAAACGCTTTCATCTGGCTCAAGGTCAATGCCGAGGCAATCAGCAAAATTGCGTCCGCACCCATCGCGCGTGCTTGGTAGATTTGATATTCATCCACGATGAAATCTTTGCGCAGCACAGGTAGGTTACAAGCAGCGCGCGCTTGCTTCAAGTACACCTCGGAGCCTTGAAAAAACTGCTCGTCAGTCAGCACTGATAAACATGCCGCACCGTGTTGCGCGTAGCTACGCGCAATGTCAGCCGGGTGAAAATCGGCGCGAATCACGCCTTTGCTGGGGCTGGCTTTTTTAATCTCGGCTATCACGGCAGGTTGTCCGGCGGCAATTTTGTTGCGAATCGCGGCGACAAAATCGCGCGGCGCATCTGCCTTGGCAGCCTCGGCACGCACCATCGGAAATGGCTTTTCCGTGAGCGCGACAGCCACTTCATGCGCTTTAACTGCAAGGATTTTGTTGAGGATGTCGGACATACATTGTTCTCTTAATCAAGGCGCGTATTCTAGCACTTGAGGTAAAATGCGCTCCAACTCAAAACACATTGCCATCATGCAAAACGTAAAAGACTACATGCAATCCATCGGGCAAGCGGCTCGCGTAGCGTCGCGTCAAATGGCGCAGGCTGACACGGCGGCAAAAAATCGCGCGCTGCACGCGATTGCCACGGCTATCCTGAACAACAGCGCGACGCTCATCACCGAGAATGCCAAAGATGTGGCGGCAGCCAAAGCCAATGGTCTGGATGCCGCATCGGTTGATCGCCTCACCCTGACAGAAAAAACCATTCAGGGCATGGCGGAAGGCTTGCAGCAAATTGCCTCGCTGCCAGATTTAATAGGCGCGATTAGTGATTTGAGCTATCGCCCTTCCGGCATCCAAGTTGGCAAGATGCGCGTGCCGCTCGGCGTGATTGGCATCATTTACGAATCGCGCCCCAATGTCACGGCGGATGCAGCAGGACTGTGTTTGAAATCGGGTAACGCCTGCATCTTGCGCGGCGGCTCAGAGGCTATTCATTCTAATCAAGCCATCGCTGCGTGCGTGCATCAAGGTTTACGCGAAGCAGGGTTACCTGAAACAGCCGTGCAGGTGGTGAACACCACTGACCGTGCCGCAGTGGGTGAACTCATCACCATGAAAGATTATGTGGACGTGATTGTGCCGCGCGGCGGCAAGGGATTGATTGAGCGCATCACCAGTGAAGCGCGCATCCCCGTCATCAAGCATTTGCACGGTGTGTGCCATGTGTATGTCGACGATGAGGCTGATTTGGAAAAAGCGATACGCATCGCCGACAACGCCAAAACTCATCGCTACGGCGTATGCAACGCGATGGAAACTTTGCTGGTACACGCGAACATTGCGGCAAAAGTGTTGCCCGATTTGTGCAAAATTTACACCTCCAAAGGTGTGGAGCTGCGCGGCGATGACGCATCACGCAAACTCGTTCCACAGATGAAAATCGCCACCGAAGAAGATTGGCATACGGAATATCTCGCGCCGATTTTGAGTGTGCGCGTGGTGGCCGATCTCGATGCAGCCCTCACGCACATCTCCACTTATGGCTCACAACATACAGACAGCATCGTCACAGAAAATTACACCAAGGCAATGCGCTTCCTGCGCGAAGTGGATTCCAGTAGCGTGATGGTGAATGCCTCGACGCGTTTTGCCGATGGCTTTGAATATGGGCTGGGTGCGGAGATTGGCATTTCTACCGACAAAATCCATGCACGCGGACCTGTGGGTTTAGAAGGGCTAACTTCGCAAAAGTATATCGTGTTTGGCAACGGACAGATTCGAGTTTAGCAACCGAAGAAGAATGTGATGCCAGTTATTGAAGATTTTTCTAATGCTTCCAGCCGCTATTTGTATGATGCAAATCTACTTTTGGAGCAAACACGATTCGCAACCGCCGATCACCTGTTTGGCGTGAGTGCGGAGTGCGCGTTGAAAGCGATCATGGTTGCGTTGTCCGGCACAGCAAATTTGCCTAAACGCTACAAAATACATTTGCCCAACATTTGGGATGAGTTCATTGCCTACATGCCTTCATCAGGCACAAACGCTTACGCCAGCCTTTTGGCGGCGAATCCATTTGCGAGCTGGGATGTGGGCGACCGCTATGGGCACGACACCGCCTTTACCCAAGCCCGCGTGAATGAGCATCGTGAAGCTGCGCTGCAAGCGCAGCGGGTATTGGAACAGGCGCGATTGGATGGGAGACTGATATGACGGCACTGCACTTTGACCAAGCCATAGACAAGGCAATTGAGTTACTAAAAAAACACAGCAATCTCTTGCCACCAAGTAAAACCATCATCATTCGCGACCTCTATGGTCGCTTGCGCTTGGCTTTTGAAGGCGATGAACCTGAAAGAATTACAAGAAAGCTTAAGCCACTGCTGATCGACTGGCTGAAAGAATTAGCTCCTTACGCACCAGCAACAGAAAAAAGTGCAGTGTTCTGGAAACAAGACCTGCTTGACCCTGATGCCGTTTTTAATTCATCAACGCAAAGGGAAATAAGCACATCGCCGCTGCTGTATTTACTTGACCGCCAAGGCTCAGGCTTGGATTGGCAACGTCAGCCTGAAAACGAATTTACTATTCCTGTAATCGCTTTTTACGGACTCAAAGGCGGCGTGGGAAGATCAACCGCTTTGTCGGCTTTGGCTTACTCTTTGGGGGAGCAAGGTAAGCGTGTACTGCTTCTCGACCTTGACCTTGAATCTCCTGGAATCAGTGAAACACTACTCCCTGCATCGACACGGTCTGATTACGGCATCGTGGATTGGTTAGTGGAGGATGCTGTTGGCAATGCCAATAATGCGTTAATACGCGAGATGTCTATTGCCAGCCCGATTTCCAATGTGGGCGAGGTGCGGGTTGTGCCTGCATATGGCACGAAAACAAAATTTTATTTACCTAAACTATCTCGCGCCTATTTGGATACGCAAACCCCGGCGGGCGCAGAGCATTTTGGCAATCGCTTGCGGCGGCTTACCGAACAATTGATTGAAGAATATCAACCCGATGTCATTTTGATAGATAGCCGAGCAGGGCTACACGACATTGCGGCGGCAGTTATCACGCATTTAGCAAACACAGCACTACTGTTCGCAACCGACAGCCGACAAACTTGGGCTGGGTATCGCTTATTGTTTGACCACTGGCAATCTCTTCCACTTGCCTCGCTGCAAGCGATTCGAGCAAAGCTACAAGTTGTTGCCAGCATGATTCCAGAAGAGGGTGGCGAAAACTATTTTGAAACGCTACTTGAGCGTAGCTGGAACACGTTTTTGGAAACCATCTATGACCAGATTGAGCCTGAAGCCAATGGCGCAGAGCTGTTTAGCTTTAACAAAAATGACGACGTTGGGCCACATTACCCAATCCGCATTTATCGTCATCGCGCTTATATGGAATTTGACCCGATTGCAGATTCGAGCTTACTTCGCTCAGAAAAATTGCCGCAGGCTTTTGGGGAGTTTGTTGCCCAAGTTACTAGGATCGCTGGGATAAAACATGACAACTAACCTCAATCAGAGCGAAGTCGAAGCACTGCGTACTGACCTAATTAGTGCCACACCCGAAGATGCGCAAGCGGCAGAAAATGCTGACAACTTGCCTGCCAGCAGCCTGTATATTCCAGCCAGTCACCTTAAAGCCCTGTCCCCCGACAAACCGCTGGTAGTAGGGATGCGTGGCGCAGGTAAAAGCTATTGGTGGCTGCAACTACAAAAACCAGAATTACTGGCTTTGATTTATAGCTCAAAAACTAATGGACCCATACAAATTGAGTGCAAACCTGGTTTTGGAAAGCCGTCAAAACCTTTTGATTATCCAGATCGAAAAATACTTAACAACTTAATCAAGCAACATGCGGCGGAAGATATTTGGCGGGCCGTCATTGGGAAGCACATACCTTTAATTGAAAATTTAATTCCCATTATCAGCAAAGAAAACTGGAACAGTCGTGTTCATTGGATAACCAACAATGTTGAGCCAGTTCAAAGAGCGATGTATGCGTTTGATCAGCAATTACAAACAGAAAAAAGGCAGCTAATCATTTTGTTCGATAGTTTGGATGATGCTGCCGATACGTGGGCAGATAAAAAAAATCTACTGCGAGGGCTGTTCAGGGTGTTAGTTGATTTGCGCACTTATCGGGCTATTAGAGGAAAAGTTTTTATTCGGCCTGACATGTTGACCCCCGATATAAGCAACTTCCCTGATGCATCGAAATTACTTGCGGAACGGGTTGATTTATCTTGGCCTCGTGCAGATCTTTACGCTTTGCTTTGGCAAGCATTGGGCAATAGCAGTGAACGTTTCCGCAACTGGTGTCAACAGGAGCATGGACAAACTTGGCTTCAGTCTGGCGATGTCTGGCAAACCCCAGCTGACTTACGCAAAGATGAAGGATTGCAACGCAAAGTGTTTCATGGCTTGGCTGGTGAATGGATGGGTACAAATGCCAAGCGCGGCTTTCCCTATACATATTTCCCGAATCACTTGGGTGATGCCAATGCAGCAGTGAGTCCACGTAGCTTTTTGGTATCCATCCATCGTGCAGCTGAAGTTACCCAAGAGAAATACCCCACCATGTCTTACCCACTACATTACGAAGCGATAAAAATCGGCTTACAAAAAGCCTCTATTATTCGGAAATCGGAATTACAGGTTGAATATCCTTGGGTTGATATAGCGATGAACCTTCTCAGCAAGCGCATTAACTTGCCTTGTGATTGGAATGAGATTCGCCAACTATGGGATGCTGGTGGCTTAATTAGAACACTCGAAAATTCAGCTTTTAAGCCTGAAGGTTTAACAAATGGCTTGGAAGGAATACGTGATGAAATGATTGAAATAGCTGTTTTTCAATCAGCTCAAAATAGGGTTCGCATTAATGTGCCCGATGTGTTCCGTATTGGATATGGTCTAGGTCGCAAAGGCGGCATTAAGCCAGTGCGATAAAACCTACAAGTGCATTATTTTGCGTAGCGGAAAAATCCGCGTTTAATAGAAAGAAAACAACATGAGTCAAACCATCGAAGTAACCGTACCGGACATTGGCGATTTCAAAGACGTAGCCATCATTGAAATTTTTGTGAAAGTCGGCGAAACCGTCGAGGCGGAGCAATCGCTTTTGACCTTGGAAACGGACAAAGCGGCAATGGAAGTGCCTAGCCCGTCTGCAGGTGTAATCAAATCCGTCAACGTAAAATTGGGCGATAGGGTTAGCAAAGGCAGTGTGATTTTCACATTGGAAAGTAGCACGTCCGCAGCTGCAAAGCCGACTACATCGACTGCTGCCCCCGCTGCCAGTGCGCCTACCAAAGCCGCTGCTGCACCAGTCATCGCGGCTCCTATTCAAGCCACCGCTCCCGTCGTCAAGGATTTCCCCAAAGGCGATATTCACGCTGAAGTAGTCGTACTCGGTGCTGGCCCTGGTGGCTACACCGCCGCTTTCCGCGCTGCCGATTTGGGCAAGCAAGTGGTGCTTATCGAGAAGCATACCAACTTGGGTGGCGTGTGTTTGAATGTTGGCTGCATTCCGTCCAAGGCATTGCTGCACGTCGCAAAAGTCATCACTGAGGCAGAAGAGGTTTCGCATCATGGTGTTACGTTTGGCAAACCAACCATAGACATCAATGGCATCCGCGCTTGGAAAGAAAGTGTCATTAGCAAATCAACAGGTGGTCTCGTGGCACTCGCCAAGCAGCGCAAAGTGCAAGTGGTCAACGGTAAAGCTAAATTCACGTCACCAAATATGTTGTCGGTAGAAACTGCTGAAGGCAATAAGACCGTCAGCTTCGACAATATCATCATCGCTGCAGGCTCAAGCGTGGCGCGCATTCCAAGCTTTCCATACGACGACCCGCGCATTATCGATTCGACAGGCGCATTACAGTTGCTAGACATCCCCAAGCGCATGTTGATCATCGGCGGCGGCATTATCGGTTTGGAAATGGCTACGGTGTATGACGCACTCGGTTCAAAAATTTCCGTCGTTGAGTTGATGGATCAACTCATGCCCGGTGCGGATAAAGACATGGTCAAGCCACTGCACACACGCATCGCCAAACGTTACGAAGCGATTTATCTCAAAACAAAAGTCACTAAAATTGAAGCTTTGAAGGAAGGGTTGAAAGTCACGTTTGAAGGTGAGCAGGCTCCCGAACCGCAACTATATGACCGCGTGCTAATGGCCGTCGGTCGTCGCCCCAACGGACGCGATATCGGCGCGGATGCTGCGGGTGTCACTATCAACGAGCGCGGCTTCATTCCCGTCAATCAGCAAATGCGCACCAACGCGCCGCACATTTTTGCCATCGGTGACATCGTGGGCGAACCGATGCTCGCGCACAAAGCGGTGCATGAAGGTAAGGTTGCAGCCGAAGTGATAGCAGGACATCACGCCGCATTCGAGCCGTTGACTATTCCTTCCGTTGCTTACACCGACCCTGAAGTGGCGTGGATGGGGCTCACCGAAACATACGCCAAAGCACATAACATCGAATATGAAAAAGCCTCGTTCCCATGGATTGCTTCCGGCCGTGCTGGCTCAGTGGGACGTAGCGAGGGCGCAACCAAAATTCTGCTCGACCCAACCACTCGCCGCATTTTGGGCGCGGGCATCGTCGGCGTGAATGCGGGCGAACTCATCGCTGAAGCAGTGCTGGCATTAGAAATGGGCGCGGATATGGAAGACATCGGATTGACCATCCATCCGCATCCAACCTTATCCGAAACATTGGGCTTCGCAGCAGAAATGGCGGAAGGAACGATTACCGACCTGATGCCACCCAGAAAAAAATAATGTGTATCTCACAAAACTTTATTTTCGTCGCCATGCGGTGTTGTTCACAAAAAATTACTCCTAACATATCCAAATATATGTGTCGTCGAAATTTTTTGCTCACGCCTTGCCTAGCTTAGAAAATAAACTTTTTCGAGAAACCCTTGGGGTGACTTTTATTCTTTCATTTATTTTAAGGAGCTTACCATGCTAAAAAAATCACTTGTTACGGGTTTGGTGTTTGCCTCATTTTCGCTTCCCGCGATGGCATTGAGCTTAAACGATCTGAAAGCGAAACTGAATGAAGCGGCACAACAAAAGTCTGCACCCGCCGAACCGACAGCTCAAACACCCCAACCTGTCTCCGCAATTAGCAATGCGTCTGATGCTTCTACTCCGCCTTCCGCAGCCGGCATCGTGACCAAGTTCAGCACGCAAGATCAAGTGGGCAGTTTGCGCCAAGCCCTCACTCAAGCGGCGGAAACTGCCGTGTCTGGACTTGCCAAAGAAAATGGCTTTTTAGGCAACGACAAAGTACGTATTCCGCTTCCGGAAAATTTGCAAAAAGTGGATGGGATGCTGCGCAAATTCGGCATGGGAAAATATGCCGATGATTTGACTGTCTCAATGAATCGAGCCGCAGAAGCCGCCGTGCCAGAAGCTAAAACCTTGCTCGTCGGTGCAATTAAAAAAATGAGTGTCGCCGATGCACGCGAAATTATCATTGGCCCATCCGATGCAGCCACGCAATACTTTCGCAAAAATACCGAAGAGGCATTGGCGGGAAAATTCCAACCCATCGTCGCCAAATCCATGGCGAAAGTAAAGATCGCGGAAAAATATGATCAGTTCGCAGTGCAAGGTGCGCAACTGGGTTTGATTGATGCCAAGGATGCCGATTTGAAAAACTACATCACACGCAAAGCGATGGATGGATTGTTCACGATGATGGCGGAGCAAGAAAAAAATATCCGCGCCAATCCCATGCAAGCAGCGGGTGATTTGGCGAAGAAAATTTTCTCCGCAATAAAGTTTTAACTGAATACATATACCCCTCAGACATTTCGAGTTGTATCGATCTTTTCTCGAAAAATGATTGCTCAACGTTGACATGAATGTATTGAAAAGCCGACATTTCTTGTGACGGGTGGCACGGTTATTTTATTTTGCAATAAATCCCCGCCACTCAATTTGTTAAATCTGCGACAATCCGCGCCATTTACCTTGCAAGCCCTATCTCGCTGGGAGTTAAACCATGAACAATGCTTTTTGCGACATCACATTACCTGCGGTCAATATGAGCCTTCAGTGAAACTCAACCCTGTGCAACGTGTAAGCTGTACACAAAGTGCGGCTCTCCAATCACTTTATTTAAGAGGCTGAACATGAAATTTCGCTTTCCTATCGTTATTATTGACGAAGATTTCCGCTCCGAAAATGCCAGCGGTCTCGGCATACGCGCACTTGCCGATGCCCTTGAAAAGGAGGGCATGGAGGTGCTGGGCGTGACCAGTTACGGCGATTTGACTTCGTTTGCGCAGCAGCAAAGTCGCGCGTCGGCATTTTTGTTGTCGATTGATGATGAAGAATTTGGTGCGGGGAGCAAGGAAGAAACCGAAGTCGCGCTAAAAAGTTTGCGCGCTTTCGTGGAAGAAATACGCTTCAAGAATGCCGATATTCCTATTTATTTGTACGGCGAAACGCGCACATCTCGGCACATCCCGAACGATGTGTTGCGCGAGCTGCACGGCTTCATTCACATGTATGAAGACACACCGGAGTTTGTGGCGCGGCATATTATTCGCGAGGCCAGATCGTATTTGGACGCGCTTGCACCGCCGTTTTTTCGGGCGTTACTGGATTATGCACAAGACGGTTCTTACTCGTGGCATTGCCCTGGACATTCGGGGGGCGTGGCATTTTTGAAGTCACCCGTTGGGCAAATGTTCCATCAGTTTTTTGGTGAGAACATGTTGCGTGCCGACGTGTGCAACGCGGTGGAAGAGTTGGGGCAATTGCTCGACCACACCGGGCCGGTCGCCGCTTCGGAGCGCAATGCGGCGCGTATTTTTAATTCCGATCACTTGTTTTTCGTCACCAACGGCACATCCACCTCCAACAAAATTGTGTGGCATTCGACGGTCGCACCAGACGACATCGTGGTGGTGGATCGCAACTGTCATAAGTCGATTTTGCATTCGATTATGATGACGGGTGCAGTGCCAGTTTTTCTCACTCCAACGCGAAATCATTACGGCATTATCGGCCCGATCCCCAAATCTGAATTCGATATGAAAAGCATTCAGCGCAAGATTGATGCGCATCCGTTCATCAAAGACAAGACCAAGAAGCCGCGTATTTTGACCATCACGCAGAGTACTTATGATGGCGTGGTTTACAACGTGGAGATGTTGAAAGATATGCTGGACGGTCAAATCGACACGCTGCATTTTGATGAGGCATGGTTGCCACATGCGGCGTTCCACGATTTTTACAAAGATATGCACGCGATCGGCAGGGATCGACCTCGTGCGAAAGAGTCGATGATTTTTGCGACACAATCCACACACAAATTGCTGGCAGGCTTGAGCCAAGCCTCGCAAATTTTGGTGCGCGAATCGGAGAGTCGCAAGCTCAACAAGCATACATTTAATGAAGCTTATCTGATGCACACTTCCACTAGTCCGCAATACGCCATCATCGCCTCGTGCGACGTGGCTGCCGCGATGATGGAAGCCCCCGGTGGTACGGCATTGGTGGAAGAGTCCATAACTGAAGCATTGGATTTTCGCCGCGCCATGCACAAGGTGGACGATGAGTATGAAAGCGATTGGTGGTTCAAAGTTTGGGGACCGGATCACATCGCCGAAGAAGGCATGGGTACGCGTGAAGATTGGGTGTTGAACGCAGATGATAAGTGGCATGGTTTCGGTAATCTTGCCGAAGGTTTTAATATGCTCGACCCAATCAAGGCAACCATCATCACCCCAGGGTTGGATGTGGACGGCGGCTTCTCGGATAGTGGTATTCCCGCGTCTATGGTCACCAAATATCTGGCCGAACATGGCGTGATTGTCGAGAAGTGCGGGCTGTATTCTTTCTTCGTGATGTTCACTATCGGCATCACCAAAGGGCGTTGGAACACGCTACTCACCGCATTGCAGCAGTTCAAAGATGACTACGATAAAAACCAGCCAATGTGGCGAATTTTGCCGGAATTTGTGGCGGCGCATCCGCGCTATGAAGGCGTTGGGTTGCGTGATCTATGCCAGCAAATTCACAGTGCCTACACCTCGCACAACGTTGCACGCATGACCACGGAAATGTATCTGTCGGACATGTTACCCGCGATGAAACCCTCCGATGCGTTTGCAAAAATGGCGCACGATGAAATCGAGCGCGTGGAGATCGACAAGCTTGAAGGGCGCATTACCGCCGTGCTGTTAACGCCTTACCCGCCGGGTATCCCGCTGCTGATTCCGGGCGAGATATTCAATAAAACTATCGTGGATTACGTGAAATTTGCGCGCGACTTTAACCAAAAATTCCCAGGCTTTGAAACTGACATTCACGGCTTGGTTGCCGAAGAAGTGGATGGTGAAAAACACTACTTTGTAGATTGTGTTATGTAGCGTGATCGGCAAGCTAAGTTTAGTCTAGGTTTGTTAGGTTTTGACCAGTTTCTTGTGCGATTCAATACTCATTAAAATACCGAAGCCCAATAACAGGGTCAGCATAGAGGTGCCGCCATAACTCACCAGCGGCAGCGGTACGCCGACCACGGGCAGGATGCCACTGACCATGCCCATGTTAACGAAGGCGTAGGTGGCAAAGGTGAGGGTGATTGAGCCTGCCATCAAGCGCGTGAAGTAGGTGGAGGCATTGTTGGTAATGACAAAGCCGCGCCAAATGACATAAAAATACATCGATAGCAAAATTATATTGCCCAGCAAGCCAAATTCTTCCGAGAACACGGCAAATATAAAATCGGTGGTGCGTTCAGGTAAAAAATCCAGATGCGTTTGCGTGCCGTGCAAATACCCTTTGCCAAGGATGCCGCCCGAACCCACCGCAATCATGCCCTGAATAGTATGATAGCCCTTACCCAACGCGTCTTGCGAGGGGTCGAACAACATGGTGATGCGATGACGTTGATACTCGTGCAATGTTGACCACAATACGGGTGCGCTGGCGATAGCCGCCACCGCCATTGCCGCCATAATGCGCCAACTTAACCCCGCCAAAAATAGCACGTAAAATCCGCTGGCACTGATGAGTAAAGCCGTACCGAGATCGGGCTGGCGAGCAATTAAAAAAACGGGGAGCAGCAATAACAGTGCGGCTAATACATAATTTTTCAGCGTGAGCGTGGCCTCATTTTTTTCAAAGTACCACGCCATCATTAACGGTACTGCAAGCTTCATCAGCTCGGAGGGCTGTATTGTAGCCACACCCAAATTTAGCCAACGACGAGCCCCATGGCTAATCTCGCCAAACAGTGCCACGCCAATCAGCAGTAGCATACCCATTACGTAGATAGGCACGGCGGCGCGCATCAAATAATGTAACGGTAAATTAGCGACTATCCACATGACCGTCATCGCCAGGACGATATTGCGGAGCTGGCTTAACGGTGCGTCCCAACTGGCATTATCAGCACTGAAGAGGGTAATCAGGCTGGTCGTCAAAAGCAGGCAAATGCCGATGAACAAAGTGCGATCAATGTTTTTGGCAATTAGCATCCATAACTCGCGTCTAGTCATGTTCTGGATCCTCCGACACTTCATCTGCTTTAAGCGGCTTAGGTTCTTTGCCTAGCAGGTAATAATCAAATACTTTACGCGCAATCGGTGCCGCCGTGCCGCCGCCATGACCACCATTTTCCGCCAACACCACCAGCGCAATTTTGGGTTGCTCGGCGGGCGCAAAGGCGATGAACCATGCATGATCCCGATGCCGTTCATCAATTTTGCTGGCATCATATTTTTCGCCTTGCTTCATGCCGATCACTTGCGCCGTGCCTGTTTTGCCTGCGATATGGTATTCCGCTCCCGCCGATGCGCCCACGGCTGTGCCGCCGGGTTGGGTGACGGCATACATAGCACTCTTCACCAATTCCAGATGGGCGGGATCAATTTTCAAATCCGCCAATGGCTCATGGGGAGTGATGCGCGTGTCTTTCGCTTGTACCCCACGAATTTCTTTTACTAGATGAGGCTTGTAAGCCACGCCATTATTGGCGATGGTGGCGGTGGCTTGGGCTAGCTGCATGGGCGTGACCAAGCTGTAACCCTGACCGATGCCCACGGATACGGTGTCTCCAGTAAACCACTTTTGCTTGAACCGTTTCATTTTCCAAGCTTGGGAAGGCAGCAGACCGGACGACTCGCCCTCTAAATCAATGCCCGTTTTTTTACCGAACCCAAAATTGCCCAAGTATTCAAAAATGCGATCAATGCCCATTTCGACCGCGAGTCCGTAGTAATACGTGTCGCAAGACACCACGATAGACTTGAACAAATTAACTGTGCCATGTCCGTCTTTTTTCCAATCCCGATAACGATGACTACTCCCCGATAAAGTGTAAAAACCCGGATCGCTGATGGTTTGGTTAGGTGAGCGGATGTTGTAATGCAACCCCGCTAGGGCCATGAAAGGTTTGATGGTTGAGCCGGAAGGATATTGCCCGCGCAGGGCGCGATTGTTGAGCGGATGATCAGGCGAGTTGTTCAGCTCGTTCCAGCTTTCGGTGTCGATACCATCAATAAATAAACTGGGGTCGTAACCTGGCTTGCTGATAAATGCTAGGACTTCGCCGTTGCTCGGATCAATCGCCACCAGCGCGCCACGATAATCACCAAAGGCTTGCTCGGCAATTTCTTGCAGCTTTGCATCAATGCTTAACACCAAGTTATTACCGGAAACAGGTGCGGTATGCGACAACATGCGTACCGCGCGTCCCGCCGAATCGACTTCGACTTGCTCGGTTCCCGTGGTGCCATGTAGCTCAGCTTCGTAACTTTGCTCCAGACCTGTTTTGCCCATATAGTCTGAGCCGCGATAATTTGCATCCAACTCTTGCTCTTCCAGTCGCTCGACATCTTTTTGATTGATGCGTCCGATGTAGCCAATTAAATGGGCTGTCTTGTCGCTGTATGGGTAATCTCTAAACAAACGCGCGTTAATTTCTACTCCTGGAAAGCGATATTGCTGAGCAGCAAAGCGGGCGACTTCTTCTTCGGTGAGCTTGCTGCGGATGACCAGTGTTTCAAAATTGTGACTTTCGGTCAGTAATTTTTTGAAGCGTTTGCGGTCTCTGGGCGTAATCTCAACTACAGTCGCCAGCTCGTTCACCGTGGTTTCCACATCCTTTACTTTATTTTGATTGATCTCCAGTGTGTAGCCCGAATAGTTGCGTGCGAGCTCAATGCCATTACGATCCAAAATCAGACCTCGGTTGGGAACAATCGGCACGACTGAAATGCGATTACTTTCTGCCAGCGTTTGGTAATGGTTGTGACGCAATCCTTGCAGATACAAAAAGCGCAGCAATAAAATCACCAGCAAGAGCATTACCAAACCCATGCTGACAATTAAACGTAATCGAAAATGAAAAATTTCGCGCTGATGGTTTTTGAACTCGGCGGGCTTGTTCATAATCGCTGAATTGCGATAAAAAAGCATTGCTAAACAGCCTTCTGTTCGGAGCGTTTTTGCTGCATGGACTGGAGCATGATGTTGAACGGTATCCACAGTGCGGTGGAAGTCAGGCAGCCCAAGAAATACCCCCACACCACGTAACCATTCGCTTGCCAGTTAATGATCGCATAGACGAGGTAGGTTAAGGTAACGATAGCGAACACTTGTATGGTTTGCTGGCGCAAATCAAACATGCGCAGGCGGTTATTCAATACCACACCGCCAAATGCGAGCAGGGTATAAGCCAGCGCGTGTTGCCCGAACAAGCTGGCATCCGAAACGTCGGAGAGAATGCCCACCGCCCAAGACAGCCCTATACCAAAACGCCATGGTTTGTGCATACACCAATACAGCAACACCAACGCCACAAAATCGGGACGTAACATCAGCCAGATTCCGCTCCACGGCAGTCCGTTCAAAAACAATGCCGCCACGACAGAAAGCACGATGAACGCGTTTTTGATCGGGCGTTGTATTTCCGGTTGGCTTTGAACTTTAAGCGGTCGCATCGTTTATTTTATCCCCTGTTTGGCGCGCTTATCTGCCTCGTCATTGGCCGATTCTTCAGCCGGACGTTCAGGCAATTTGGGTAAGTTGGACAAAACTAACAGGTGGCGGTGGCGGTCTACCCCGGCTGTTGGCACGCAGGTGATGCGTGCAAAAGGGTACGAGGGATCGCGCTCAACCTTTTCCACTTTTGCAACCGAAATGCCCGGCGGATACACGCCGTCTATACCCGATGTGACCAAGATGTCACCACTTTGAATGTCCGCGCCCTCCGGCATAAATCGTAACGATAACTGGCTGGTATCCCCCGCGCCAAACACGATGCTACGCAAGCCGTTGCGCAACACTTGAACCGGGACAGCGCGGTCTTTTTCGGTGATTAAAGTCACTTCGGACAACCAGGGAAACACGCGGGTGATTTGACCGACAATTCCGGCGTTATCCATCACCACTTGCCCCACTTCTATTTTGGCATTGACACCTTTGCTGATGAGAACCTTTCGCTTAAACACGTCGCGCTCGGCGTAGATTACCTCTGCCAGTTGCGCGGAGAATTTCGGACTGACGGGCAGCTGGGCAAGATTGCGCAGCTGTTGATTTTCAAGGCGCATCGCCTGTAATTGTTGTAGTTGCGCCGTGTCTTGTTGGTGTTGGAGTTGTAAACGCTTGTTGTCAAGCTGCAAATTGTGCTGCGCTTGCTGGGTGATAAAAATGCCGCCAATTTGATCCCACAAATACATTGGCGAGGTGGCCAGCTGCTGTATCGGCATCACCAAAACGGATAAAACACTGCGTGCCGATTCCAAATAGCGAAAACGCGCATCAACAAACATCAGTGCCAATGAGAGTGCGGAAAAAAACACCAAGCGCACCCCGGAACTGGGGCCTCGGTTAAAAAATCGGAAGGATTGTGTTTGATCCATCAACAATCTTCCATCAGAATTTCGGGAAAGTCAGGGCTAAGGAAATTATTCAGTTGTAAAAATACTGGTTGATTTATCCATGTGTTCAAGTGCCATGCCAGAACCGCGCACCACGCAGGTTAACGGATCATCTGCAATCAACACGGGCAACCCGGTTTCCTCCATTAACAAGCGATCCAAATCGCGCAACAGCGCACCACCACCCGTCAATACCATGCCTTTGTTGGCGATGTCCGCGCCCAATTCTGGTGGCGTTTGCTCTAGCGCGGTTTTCACTGCACTAACGATGTTATTGAGCGGATCGGTCATGGACTCCAACACTTCATTGCTGGAAATCGTGAAGCTACGCGGCACACCTTCCGCCAAGTTACGACCCGTGACTTCCATTTCGCGCACTTCGCTGCCGGGAAATGCTGAACCGATAGTTTTCTTGATTTCTTCAGCAGTGGTTTCACCAATCAACATACCGTAGTTGCGGCGGATGTAATTGATAATCGCTTCGTCGAACTTATCTCCACCGACTCGCACTGAACCGGAGTACACAGCACCGCCCAGCGAAATCACGCCAACTTCGGTGGTACCACCGCCGATGTCTACCACCATCGAACCTGTTGCCTCTTCCACCGGCAACCCCGCACCGATCGCTGCTGCCATCGGCTCTTCGATCAATTCCACGCGACGCGCGCCTGCGCCTACAGCTGACTCACGAATCGCACGACGTTCAACTTGCGTTGAACCACAGGGTACACAAATTACGATACGCGGGCTGGGACTAAAAATACCCGCTTTGTAAACTTTACGAATAAAGTGTTTCAGCATCAGCTCTGTAACGGTAAAGTCGGCAATCACGCCGTCTTTCATTGGACGAATCACATTGATACTACCTGGCGTGCGCCCCATCATTTGCTTGGCGGCAATACCGACTTGTTGAACCACTTTCTTGCCGTTCGGCCCGCCCTCTTGGCGGATTGCCACCACCGACGGCTCGTCCAGCACGATGCCTTGCCCGCGCACCCAAATCAGCGTATTCGCTGTACCCAAGTCAATTGCCAAGTCGTTGGAAAAGTAGCTATCGAGAAATCTAAACATTGTGTGATGTCCTGTCGTCAAAGTAATGCGCTGAATAATCCATATATGATACCCTATTAGCCTTCTTTTTATAAAGCAATTGCTATGTCGTTAACTACTCAAGATGTCCAGAAAGTCGCCCGCTTGGCGCGACTCGCTATGGACGAAAATGAAATTGAAACCGCGCGTTCGCAGTTGTCAGGAATTTTTAGCCTAATTGCTGAAATGCAGGCTGTCGATACTAGCGGAATTGAGCCGATGTCACATGCGCAAGATTTATCACAACGCATGCGCAGCGACGTGGTGACTGAAGCCAATCAACGCGAGGCTTTTCAGGCTATCGCACCACAGGTTGAGGGTGGCTTATACCTCGTTCCGCAAGTCATCGAGTAATTTCAAATGATCGAATCCAGCCTTTTACAATTGGGCGACGCGTTGCGCGCCAAAAAAATCTCCAGCGTTGAGTTGATGCAACTCTATCTTGACCGCATTAACGCGCTGAATCCCAAGCTGAATGCCTATATCACGCTGCAACCCGAAACTACACTGGCGCAAGCTCAAGCCGCCGATGTTCGTCTTGCAACAGGCAAAGCCGATGCGTTGACGGGCATTCCCTTTGCGCAAAAAGATATTTTTTGCGCCAAAGGTTGGCTCACCACGTGCGGCTCAAAGATGCTGCACAATTTCGTTTCCCCTTATGACGCTCATGTCATCACGCAATTCAATAACGCAGGCGCGGTGAATCTGGGCAAGACCAACATGGATGAATTCGCCATGGGTTCATCAAATGAAACGTCGCATTACGGCACAGTGAAAAATCCGTGGGACACTACACGCGTACCTGGCGGCTCATCCGGCGGCACAGCGGCGGCAGTAGCGGCGAGGTTGTGCGCTGCGGCAACGGGTACCGATACAGGTGGTTCGATACGTCAACCCGCCGCATTGTGTGGCATCTCCGGCATCAAACCCACTTACGGCACGGTATCGCGCTACGGCATGATTGCTTTCGCTTCCAGCCTTGACCAAGCCGGGCCGATGGCACGCAGTGCAGAAGATTGTGCATTGATGTTGAACGTGATGACAGGCTTTGATGAACGCGATTCCACTTCGTTGCAACGCGACAAAGAAGACTACGCACGCGACCTGAACAAGCCACTGAACGGCTTACGCATTGGACTACCCAAAGAATTTTTCGCCGAAGGCTTAAGTAACGATGTCGCGCAAGCGGTTGAGGCTACTGTCGCCGAATATAAAAAGCTCGGTGCAACAGTCGTTGAAATCAGCTTGCCCAATACCAAATTATCCATCCCCGTTTATTACGTGCTGGCTCCGGCGGAAGCGTCGAGCAATCTGTCGCGCTTCGACGGCGTGCGCTACGGCTATCGCGCACCGAACTACACTGACCTCGCTGACATGTATGAAAAAAACCGCGCGCAAGGCTTCGGCGAGGAAGTAAAACGCCGCATTATGATCGGCACGTATGTATTAAGCCATGGCTATTACGATGCCTATTATCTACAAGCGCAAAAAATCCGCCGCCTCATCGCGCAAGATTTTACCGAGGCATTTAAACATTGCGATGTCATCATGGGGCCAACTTCACCCTCTACCGCTTTCAAGCTGGGTGAAAAAGGCGACGATCCGGTACAGATGTATCTATCCGATATCTACACCATCGCGGTCAATTTGGCGGGCTTGCCCGGCATGTCCATTCCATGCGGCTTCGGCGCGAACGACATGCCGGTGGGCTTGCAGATTATCGGCAACTATTTCGACGAAGCGCGTATGTTAAATGTGGCGCATCAATATCAACTGGCAACCGACTGGCACACGCGTACGCCAAACGTATGAGAACAGCTCCACACCCTATTCAATATCAAGGCAGCAAACGTATTTTGGCTTCCGCCATTTTGCGTTATATCCCCGTCAGCACGGCTCGATTGATTGAGCCATTTGCGGGTTCTGCTGCCATAAGCATTGCCAGTGCAGCGGAGCAAAAATCGACTGCGTATTGGATCAATGACTTGAATAAACCGCTATCGGAACTACTGCGCTTAATTATCAACTCCCCCGTTGAAACTGCTGCGGCTTATGAGCGCATTTGGATAGAACAACATGACGATGTGGAACATTACTACAAAATTCGTGAGGAATTTAATCGCACTCAAAACCCTTGTTTGTTTCTGTACCTGTTAGCTCGCTGCGTCAAAGGTTCAGTGCGATATAACTCTGCTGGGGAATTCAATCAAAGCCCAGATAAACGGCGATGTGGAACAAAACCCAACACTATGCGTGCCAACATTTTGGGTGTTTCTGCTTTACTGAAGGGAAGAGCCAGTTTTTCTTCGCTCAACTACCGCGAAGTTTTGGCGAGTTCAAAATCGACGGATGTTATCTATATGGATCCGCCTTACCAAGGTGTTTGTGGCGAACGGGATTCGCGTTATTTTTCTGGCATCAGCCATGATGATTTTGTTACGGCACTAGACGAATTAAATGGCAGGAGCATTTCTTACATCGTAAGCTATGACGGGCGACGTGGCGATAAAGTGTTTGGCGAGCCGCTTCCACCAGAACTTGGACTTACTCTCATCGAGTTAGAGGCGGGTCGTTCCAGCCAAGCCACCTTGTTGGGGCGAGATGAAATCACCTACGAATCGCTATACTTTTCTCGCGCACTAGCTAAAAAAATTGCGCATAAAACACTCAACTATCGAACATCGCCAGCACAACAACTTGTTTTGCTGCAATCCACGGTGCGATATGCCTAAGCTACCCAAATCATTTATTGATTTATGTCACTCGGTCACTGCCAAGCGTCCCAAAACAGTTATCGATCACATTCTCGCTCACGGATTTATTACGACTGAAGAATTAAAAGAACAATATGGTTACAACCATCCGCCCCGCGCAGTACGGGACGTTCGTGAACATGGTATTGCGATTGTGACATTTCGGGTCACTGGTTCAGATGGTCGAAAAATTGCAGCTTATCGCTTTGGTGACACAAGCGTTCAATCATACAAAAAACTGTCTGGGCGAACTGGGCTGTCCAAGAAAATCAAAGATGCGTTGATTGAAAAATATGGCTGCCAGTGTTTTATCTATCTTGAAAATGTTAACGAGCGCGACTTGCAAGTCGACCATCGCATCCCTTATGAAGTGGGTGGGGATGGTACGAATGTCGAACTGAATCCAGATGACTTTATGTTGCTTTCTGGCTCTGCCAATCGTGCAAAATCCTGGTCTTGTGAGCAATGTGAGAATTGGAGCAATGCCAAGGATAAAACGGTTTGCCTAAGCTGTTACTGGGCTTACCCTGAAAACTATTCACATATCGCTATGCGTCAAATCAGGCGAGTTGATCTAATTTGGCAAGGTAACGAAGTTCATTCTTACGAAAAGCTAAAAATCGAAGCTCATGCACTTGGAAAAGAAATGCCTGCCTTTGTTAAAGAAATTTTAGAGCAAACTCTTCAGCAGTCCATCAAGAAAAGAAAAGAAAGTTAACTATTATGACTTGGGAAATCGTCATCGGGCTGGAAGTGCATACGCAACTCTCCACCAACACTAAAATCTTTTCGGGTGCTTCGACTGCGTTTGGCGCAGAACCTAACACGCAAGCCGATGCGGTAAGTATCGCCTTGCCCGGCGTTCTGCCCGTGTTAAACAAAGGTGCGGTAGAACGCGCGATCAAATTTGGCTTGGCGGTCGGCGCGCATATCGCACCACGCTCGGTGTTCGCGCGCAAAAATTACTTCTACCCTGATCTGCCAAAAGGCTACCAGATCAGTCAATTTGATTTGCCAGTGGTAGGCAATGGCTTTTTGCATATTGAGTTTGAGGATCCAGCAAATAATGGCGCTCTTTCTGGAAGTACAATCCGCATCACCCGCGCCCACCTGGAAGAGGACGCAGGTAAATCCGTTCACGGTGAGTCACAAGGTGTGACGGGTATTGATCTGAATCGTGCAGGGACACCGTTACTGGAAATCGTTTCCGAGCCGGACATGCGTTCCGCTGCGGAAGCCGTGGCGTATGCCAAAACTCTGCATTCGCTGGTGCGCTGGATCGGCATCTGCGACGGCAATATGCAAGAGGGTTCATTCCGTTGCGACGTAAACGTATCGGTGCGTCGCCCTGGTGAGCCATTAGGCACACGCCGCGAAATCAAAAATCTTAATTCGTTCAAATTCATGCAACAAGCTATCGATTACGAAGTGCAGTGGCAGATTGATACCATTGAGAACGGCGGCAAAATTCAGCAGGCCACCATTTTGTTTAACCCCGACACAGGCGAAACAAAAGCTATGCGCAGCAAAGAAGATGCGCATGACTACCGCTATTTCCCTGACCCTGATTTATTGCCGCTGGACATCACCCCTGCGATGCTCGAACAAGTACGCGCCACGTTGCCAGAATTGCCAAAAGCCAAGCAAGCCCGCTACGTCAGTGAATTGGGATTATCTGCTTACGATGCAAACGGCCTCACCACGTCGCGTGAGATGGCCGATTTTTTTGAGGGGGTACTCATCGCGTGTTCCCCCACCCCTGCCACCTCCCCCGATGGGAGAGGGGAGTCATCTGCCAAGCTATGCGCCAACTGGATCATGGGCGAAGTGAGTGCGCAGTTGAATCGCGATGGCCTCGATATGACGCAATCCCCCATTAGCGCGCAACAACTCGGCGGAATGTTGGCACGTATCGCCGACGGCACAATCTCCAACTCTGGCGCAAAGGAAGTGTTCCGCACCTTATGGGCTGAAGGCGGCGATGCCGATGCCATCATCGAAGCAAAAGGCTTAAAACAGGTTTCAGACAGCGGCGCAATTGAAATAATTGTCGATGATATTCTTGCGGCGAATGCAGAGAAAGTTGTCGAATATCGCAGTGGTAAAGATAAGCTATTCGGTTTCTTTGTTGGGGCGGCGATGAAAGCGAGTCAAGGCAAAGCCAATCCCGCGCAGCTTAACGAGGTGCTAAAGAAGAAACTGGCTGGCTAACCATCAGATTTTTAGTGATGCTGAATTTTGAGTGCTCAATAACAAAAGATGCGTTGTTAGTTTGTTAGCACTGCGCCATGCTTGAGCAACGGCTCGCGTAACAACTCAAAGTTCTTGAGGGGGACGTATTGCAGCAAGGGTTTTTCTTTTTCATCCGTGACAATATCTAAGCCATGTTGCGGATAAAGCCAATGAACCACGCCGCTCTCGGTTTCTTTCACTCGCATGTCTGGCGTGCCAAAACGTTTGGTAATCGTGGCTTCGTCCAATTTTACGGTGGGCAAGTAAGATAATGTCGCAATCGGTGCTTGTTTGACACGGGTCAAATCATCGGCAGTTAAGGTAATGCGTTTGCCACTGGGTGTATTGTTAATGCGCAATCCTCGGTCGTACATACCTTTCAGCTCATCGGCGGGCAGGTCGATGTTCATCACAATTTTCGCCTTCAGTCCGTTGAAATTAACTTCGTCATAAAATGCCTCCACGCCCAAATTTCCTTCGCTGGGCTTGAATAAGCTAATCTCCAAATCTGCCTGTAACTTGAAAGCTTCCGCCGCCTCCTCAAGCGAGGTTTTTCCTAAAGTGATGCCAAATACGCGTGTTGTATCAGGCGTGGGATGGGTAATTTTCCAAGGCAGCGTATCGGGTGTGTCAACTGAATTGTCGGGTGCGGCGAGCAGTACCAGCCATGCAACAAAGAACAGGGCGAGTGCACCCAGAAATGCTTTCTTATCCATACTCCTTTAACCCCCTTGCGAAACGGGATGCATAGCTAACGCGGCTTTAGGAATTTTGCTGCTTTTGCATTGATGCTCGGCATCATATTCCATGACAACCAACGCTAACAATGCCACCATAAATGGTAATTGCCCCACGCCAAAAGCGAGAGAATAGCTGGCAATTTTGCTCATGCCCATTTGCGGCCCACCAAAAAACAT
The DNA here is from genome assembly GCA_040079595.1 of Gallionella sp. GTDB lineage: Bacteria > Pseudomonadota > Gammaproteobacteria > Burkholderiales > Gallionellaceae > Gallionella. The sequence goes on along the minus strand of JBEBKA010000001.1, from coordinate 29,735 downwards.
GAAGGCAGTAAATGATCCTGTGACTAAAAATAGAATCAGGAAAAGGCGGGCGCGTTTGGCAGCTAAAAGATGATGGCAGCGCACAAAGTGACAAGGCTCATTTACTAAAGATTGCTTGGCTTTAAACATCACATACCCTAGCGATGCCAATGAGGCTAACGCCATCAGAATGAGCGGGAGGAATGTTGATTTAACCATGCTGATTGCCAGCACGAACAGAAAAACGTGGATAACAATAAAATCAAATAACAGCACCGCATGTAAACTTTTTGCGCGCTTGATTTCCGCTTCACTGGCTTGGAATTCCATCATTCATTCTCCCGTCATTAAATTTGGTCACGGATAATCAGCTCTGGTGAGTTTATTGTCAAACATACTTGAGCTCATTGTGATGAGCTTGGAATGGCATCGACTTTATCTCATGCGAAAAACAAACCCCGCCACTAGGGCGGGGTCATGCATGAGGTGGTAATGCTAGGTTACTTCCTGGTTGCTGCATATATCGCTGCACTAACACCAATTACCACAGCAAGTATCACTACATAAATCAAAAAATCGCTACTCATTTTGTCATCTCCTAGTCGTTTTGGCTGGCCAGCCGTTGAGTTATAGCGGGCAAATTTACTGAACCCGAGAGTAATTTAGCATAATTTATTTTAAGGGAGAAGTGGAATGCTGCAATAAATTCCGCGTGCAGCCATCCGCTATAATCCACGCCCGTCATTTGCGAGACAAACATGAATAAATTGTTGAAGTTTTTTTTACTGGGAATGGCAGGTGCGATTGGGCTGATGGCGGCGGGTGTGGCATACCTTACGGTGACGTTTAACCCCAACGACTACAAAGCGAAAATTATTCAAACGGTGAAGGAAACGAAGCAGCGCACGCTACATCTGGATGGTGATATCAAACTGTCGTTTTTCCCCAATATCGGGGCGAATCTGAGCAAGGTTTCGCTATCCGAATTGAATAGCGATAAAGAATTTGCAGCGATAGCGTCGGCGCGTGTTTCGTTGGCACTTTTGCCGCTGCTGCGCAAGCAGGTGGTGGTGGATGAGGTGGCGGTGAGCGGGCTGCAAACCACGCTGATTAAGCGTGAAGACGGCACTAGCAACATTGATGATTTGCTCGGACAAGAGGGACAGCCAGCCGATACACAAGATAGTCAGCAGGTGCAATTCGACATTGCATCGGTGTCGGTTACCAACACCAATTTAACTTATCGTGATGAGTCGAGTGGCGCGCAATATGCGATTAAAAATTTAACCCTCAAGACAGGGCGCATTGCCAATGGCGTGACGACTGCCATTGATTTGGCGATGGGTATTCAAGCCAATCAACCCAAGCTGGACATCACGACCCAACTGCAAACAAAACTCACTTTTGAGTTAGATAAGCAGCAATATCGTTTGCAAAATTTGAATTTTGAGCTTGTTGGCTCAGCACTCGATATGAGCGATTTGAAGGTAACGGCCAGTGGGGATGTGAATGTGGATTTGGCGAAAAATCAATTTGGCGCGCAAAAACTCACCTTGAATGCGAGTGGTAATCAAATGAAAGAAAAATTTTCGGCCAATCTCAATGTGCCTGCATTAAGCATGACTGACGATAACTTCTCAGGCGAGAATATTGCCCTAAAAGCCAATATAAAAGCGGCTGTTGGCAATATAGTCGCCGCACTGAATATGTCTAAGCTAGAAGGCAATGCGCAATCGTTCAAGATGGGCGCGCTCACTTTGGATGTTGATGTGATGCAGCCCGAGCAAGCATTCAAAGTTAAAACCAGCGGACAGGTGTCGGGCAATTTCAACACGCGGCAATTTAATTTTAATGAGCTGAACGTGGCGGTGAATGCCACGGGCGACAAATTGCCGAATAAATTGGTGAGCAGCGAGATGAAAGGCAATGTGCAAATCGACGCGCTCAAGCAAAACGTCCAAGCAAATTTTGCAGGTGGTCTACTTCAAAGTCAGATCAAAGCCAAACTTGGCGTGAGCAACTTTTCCCAACCTGCGATTAAATTCGATGTGGAGTTGGATCAACTAGATGCAGACTTGTATTTGCCGAAACGCGCTGCCGGTGCGTCGCCTCAACCTACCGACTCTGAGATGCCACTCGATTTATCTGGGTTACGCAAATTGAATATCGACGGTGGTTTGCGTATAGGCGCATTGAAAGTGATGAACGTGAAGTCCAGTGAGCTGCGTGTCGATGTGCAAGCGAAAAATGGCATGGTGAATGTGAATCCGCTATCGGCGAATTTGTATCAAGGTCACGTAAACGGCAGTCTTAACATCAACGCACAAGCCATGCCGATGCTCACTATCAACCAGAGTCTGAGCGGTGTTGATATTGCCTCCTTAGGTAAAGACGCTGCGAATTTTGATACGTTGGAAGGCAAGGGGAATGTGGGCATCAATCTCGCTTTGCAAGGCAATACGGTGAGCGAAATGAAAAAATCCGCGAATGGAAGCCTGTCGCTAAACCTTGCTGATGGAGCGATACGCGGTATTAACATTGCCAAAAAAATCCGTGATGTGAAGAGTGCGTTGGGGGCTAAATCACAGAGTCAAGCGGCGGACAAAAATGAAAAAACCGATTTCAGCGAATTGAAAGCCAGCTTCAAAGTAACTAACGGCATTGCACACAACGACGATCTGTCGATGAAATCTCCGCTGCTGCGTTTGAGCGGTAGTGGTGACATTAACCTAGGCAACGACAGCATCAATTATCTCGCCAAAGCCTCATTGGTTAAAACGCTTGAGGGACAGGGCGGGCAAGATAGCGTGCGCGGCGTGACCGTGCCAGTGCGGGTTAGCGGTCCTTTCATTGATTTGAAATATGGCTTGGATTTTAATGCGATGGTGAGCGATGAAGCCAAGCAAAAAGTCGAGGCGGCGAAAGTGGCCGTTCAGCAAAAAGTTGAAGTCGCGAAAGAAGCCGCCAAGCAAAAAATTGAAGAGAAAAAAGAAGAAGTGAAAATGCAGATCCAAGATCAGCTCAAGAATAGCCTTAAAGGGTTGTTCAAATAGTGGCTGCCCAAAAGGCCAGCTTTGCGCAGCGATTGATCGCATGGCAACGCACTCACGGTCGCCACGATTTGCCCTGGCAGGGCGCGGATGCCTATCGGGTGTGGCTGTCCGAAATCATGTTGCAGCAAACGCAAGTGGCCACCGTCATTCCTTATTACCAACGCTTTGTCACATCGCTCCCAACGATTGCCGCGCTTGCTGCTGCCACCGAAGAGCAGGTATTGGCGCACTGGAGTGGTTTGGGCTATTACGCCAGAGGCCGCAATCTGCATCGTGCCGCGCAACTCATCGTGGAAAAACATCACGGGAAATTTCCGCAAGTATTCGATGACATCATTGCCTTGCCCGGCATTGGTCGCTCAACCGCAGCCGCGATTTGTACGCTGGCTTTTCACCAGCGTCGCGCCATATTGGATGGCAACGTTAAACGTGTATTGGCGCGCTACTGCGGCATTACAGGTTGGACGGGTGATAAAAAAATAGAGGCGTATCTGTGGCAACAAGCAGACGCGTTGTTGCCTAAAAATGATGTCGCCACCTACATTCAAGCACAGATGGATATGGGTGCGACGTTGTGTACGCGCAGTAAGTCGAAGTGTGGCGAATGCCCAGTACAGACTGATTGCGCTGCATATCAAACTAATCGGGTGCATGAACTACCCACGCCGCGCCCGAAAAAAATTGTGCCGGAAAGACATGCCACGTTTTTATTGTTGATGCACGGCAGCGATATTTTGTTGGAGAAACGCGCACCTCAAGGTATCTGGGGTGGACTGTGGTGCTTGCCGCAATTGGATGATGGCGAAGAAATTGTGGCGGATTATGTGCAGCGTAACGGTATAGCGGTGCGCGAAAGAATTGAGATGGATGAATTCACTCACACCTTTACCCATTTCAAATTGCACATTACCCCAGTTTTATTGCGTGTGGCAAAAAAAACGTTAAGTGTGCGGCAGGGGAGTAGCGTATGGTTGGACGTGGCGGAGGCGTTGAATGCTGCAATACCTACGCCAGTGCGGCAGTTGTTGAGTCGATTGTAGGATCAATTGTTAATTGATGTCGTACTTAAAGTGTTTAATTCTGTCCAGTGTGCCGCGTGTATAACCATACCCAATCCCTTTCGCCATTCCGTTAACATAACCTTCCAGTTTGCGCATTAAAATTGGATCGTTTTGCACGTTGTAGATTCCAATATTTTGCATCGCTTCAAACACCACCATTAAGTCTTTAACATTTTGATCGGCAGGGTTACGCCCTAATGCACCCAGCAAATGCGGTATAGCAGCCTGTCCGTGTTCTGCAATTTGGCGTGATAAAACTGTGGCGGGCGGGGTGACAGATTGCATACCGTACAAGTAAATATTGATTTGATCGGGTATAGAGTATCCCTTAAATCGACTACCCGCTTGATCGTATTCTTTATCAAAAAAATCGCGTGGGGATATGCTGGATGCGCAGCCGCTGCACAGGATCATCAGTAGCGCAATAGCAAACTGGCGTGAAAACATTGAGTGGGTAAAAGTATAAATCATGCGGATACCGCCCAAGGTTTGATTAATGTTTGCGCCACGCCCAAATGATCCAAAATACGTGCCACGACGAAATCTACCATATCTTGAGTACTTTGCGGGTGATGATAGAAGCCGGGGTTGGGCGGCATGATCACAGCACCCGCATGAGACAGCTTGAGCATGTTCTCCAAGTGGATAGAGGAAAACGGCATTTCGCGTGGCACGAGGATAAGAGTACGTTTTTCCTTAAGCATCACATCGGCTGCGCGGGCGATGAGGTCATCGCTGATGCCGCCCGCGATTTTTCCTAATGTACCCATCGTACAGGGACAGATCACCATCGCATCGCCAGGGTTAGAACCCGATGCCATCGGGGCATACCAATCTTGAATGCCGAACACTTTCAATTCACCGCTGAATTTCCCTATCCGTTCAATCAGAAATCTTTCGGCATCTTGCGGACGATTGGGCAACACGAAATCCATTTCTTGTTTGGCAACGATTTGTGCCGCTTGCGAATAGACGAGATACACGCGCTGCCCGCTTTGCAGCAGGCATTCTAAAAGCCTCATACCGTAAGGCAAACCGGATGCGCCAGTGAAAGCAAGGGTGATTGTTTTCATAAATTCACACCACTGAGGTCGATACGATTTTGGGTGCGGTTACCGCCTAGGTTGTTGATGCGAGTTAAGCCTTGTCGAGTAAAGATGCATCCGTGTTGGCGTTGACCATAAGCACTTGAGCTGGATCCGATTTAGTGGCAGGGCAAGTGCGTCGATTATACGGCTTTAATTTACCTTTTTCCTGCAATCTGCGCATCTTAACGAGTTCATTATGCAGGCGTCTTCAATTGTGCCGCAACCCAGTTTTTTCGAACTGCATTGGGTTTGTGTGACCCAGCGTCGAGTGAAGTCTTCTGTGATTGTAGTACGTCAGCTGGTCGATTACTTCATCCATCGCCTGATGCTGCCTTCCATAGTGGACGCTGGCACTGACGTTTAGTACGTTACTTTTGCAGTGTGATAGGCTGGTTTTATGGTGTTCAATCCAGGCGTATTCCACGCTGATTCCCGTGCAAAACACGCTTATCAAATCGAATTGCCCATTTATTTTCTGGAGTAAGTCGCTCGCGAAACAACGACAGAATGAACACGTACAACATACGAAATATCAGATTCGTTGCCTCCATTAAATCGGATTCGCTTGATCGAAAAAGCGATGCTCTAAACCAAATTGGTTTGCCAAGTGCGTACCCAATGCCTGAATACCAAACCGCTCCGTTGCGTGGTGTCCCGCCGCGATGAATGCCACGCCCGTTTCATTGGCGAGATGGAAATTTTGTTCGGAGATTTCACCCGTAAAGTACGCATCCACACCTTGCGCGACGGCTTGTTCGAAGTAGCCTTGCGCACCGCCACTGCACCATGCAACAGTGCGAATCATTTTTTCGCCATCACCGATGATTTGCGGTTTGCGCTGCAAGTTTTGTTCGATTTTTGAACCAAATTGTGCGAGTGATTGCGGCGCATTGAGCGCACCTTTGCATACAATATTTTGTTCGCCGAACCTGCCCTGCTCTGCTAAGCCCAGCAGTTTGCCGATTTGCGCGTTGTTGCCTAGTTCAGCATGGGCATCAAGCGGCAGGTGGTATGCCAATAAGCTCACGTCATTGCGCAATAACTGTGCAATGCGCCGCTTTTTAATGCCTATGATGGTCGCATCTTCGTTGCGCCAAAAATAGCCGTGATGAACAAGGATAGCGTCCGCGCCCCATGCGATTGCTTCATCCAACACTGCTTGCGAAGCCGTTACTGCCGTGGCAATGCGCTGCACTTCTGCGCGCCCTTCCACTTGCAAGCCGTTCGGGCAATAATCTTTGAAGAGGCTGGTTTGCAACAGGCTTGCGTTATAATCGCGCAGTTCATTGAGCAGCATGGTTTGCTCCACTAATTGACTAAAGGTTTCTGAATTTAATTCATCTTACCATGCGTAAACACTGGCTTCTCTTCTCGCAGACCGTCACCATCGCACTCGCGCTGCTGTTCATTGTTCACACGCTCAAGCCCGAGCTGCTGCCCACTGCGGCTCGCAGTGGTGTGGTCACGCTGTATGAAAACGCTGCGCCATCGGGTGAAGCTAAAGCTCCCGCGAGCGGGCTGAACATTGCCGCAAAAAAGGCTATGCCTGCTGTGGTGAACATTTTTACCAGCACCATCGTCAAGCAAACGGGTAATCCGTTTATTGATGACCCGCGCTTCAAATTTTTCTTCGGTGACCAATTCGATACCGAACCGCAAAATAATTCCAGTTTGGGTTCTGGCGTGATTGTCAGTGCGGATGGCTTTATTTTGACCAACCACCATGTAGTGGAAACAGCCGATCAAATAGAAGTCGCGCTCGCGGATGGGCGCAAAGCCAGAGCGCACGTGATTGGCTCTGACCCCGAAACGGATTTGGCGGTGATCAAGATTGATTTGCCCGGCACCAACTTGCCCGCTATCACGTTTGGTCAGCCAGAAAATGCACAAGTCGGCGACATCGTACTCGCCATCGGCAATCCGTTTGGCGTGGGTGAAACGGTGACAATGGGCATTGTCAGCGCGCTCAAGCGCGACCAGTTGGGACTTAACACTTTTGAAAGTTTCATTCAGACCGACGCGGCGATCAACCCCGGCAATTCGGGCGGCGCGTTAGTCGATAGCAACGGTAATTTAATCGGCATCAACAGCGCGATCTATTCACCCAACGGCGGCTCGCTCGGCATCGGCTTCGCCATCCCCGCCGACACTGCAAAAAAAACCATGGAGCAAATCATTTTGCACGGCTCGGTCACTCGCGGCTGGATAGGCTTGGGCGTTCAAGAGCTAACCCCGGAATTAGTGGACTCATTCCAACTCGGCGCAACCAAAGGCGTGTTGATTACCGAAGTAGTGCGCAACAGCCCGGCGGAAAAAGCGGGAATCAAAGCGGGCGACGTTTTAATTTCGATAGACGACAAAGCGATTGAGAGCTGGCGCGTAATGCTGAACACCGTATCCAGCCTTCCGCCCGATAAAAACGTTCGCCTCAACTTGTTGCGCGACGGCAAAAAAATGAACCTGCAAGCCGTAATCGGTACGCGACCCAAGCCAATTCGGTAGTCGCTTCTTAATACTTCACTTGCACCCGATAGGTCAGTTTCGTCATACCTTCTGCAGGGATGTCGATTTTCCACACGGCGGTATTGCTGCTTGCTTTGATGCTAGTTTGGCTTTCGTTGATTATGTGCCAGTCAGCTGGGATGGGCTCTTGCACGGTCACAGTCACGCGCTCTTTTTTTGCATTCTTCAACTCGATTTCAAATGCGCTCTCGAACGCGCTATTTCCTTTGGATGGGCGTGGCAGTATCTTAAAGTCAGTTTGTTTTTTGTCGGCAGTGACATCAAATGCCTCGCCTAATTTTAGTCGTACCGTCTCATTTTTTGGGGTGTGGTCGATATGGTCTTCGCCGACAAATTGAGCATTGCCTTGGCTGTCTTTTTTGTACACCCGCATAATGCCTTTGGGTAAGGGCATCCCCAGCTTGCTCGTTTCTTTATTGTCGAACTCAACAAACACACTCACCTTTATTTTTTGCCCAAGGTCGCCATAGCTGCTGCTGTAGTAATAATCCGCGCCACGCAACAGTAACTCTTTACGTGCAGGCACGCCGTTGGCAGAAAGCAGCGCCACTTGTTTGGTCTGACTCTCGGCAATGGTGGTGGGGCGATCTAATGTGTAGAGGTGATATTCCAGCAGTGACTCTTCCACCATCGGCGCAGCTTTTTCGGCGACCATGGCATCCATGCGCATCGCTTGAGCAAACACTGGCATACCCTGTTGAACACGGTTCACATCGCCCGCTACCAGTTGCAATTTGGCATTTTTATAGGTTGCACCGCTAGTGTTGGTGAGCGTCACCCAGCCAGATAAATCGAGGCTATCTTCTTTTGGACTAAGCTCCGCCACGTAGTCGGCTTTCCAATCCAAGCCACCCGTGAGATAACTAAGTTCGAGAGTTTGTTCAGCAGCAGTCTTGTTGTTGAGTTTGGTCACTAAGGTAGGGCGATCACGCAAATTGACGGGAACATCTGCATACACGATGCGTCCAGGAATGCCGGTCTCAATGCGATTACCGATCTTTATCACTACGCCGTTAACGGCGGATAACACCGAAGCTTGCTCGCTGCTTTCCACACCTGTAGTGGGATGCGTTTTAACCACGAGTACATTCTTCCCAACATATTTCTCCAATAATTTTGCGGGGGTAAGCAGATCGAAATCAAAGTTTTGCTCCAGCGTGACAAAGCTTCCTGAATGGCTGATGCTACGTAACAGCGCGGTTTCTGGGCGCATCTGCGCACTGACATCGCGTAACGCAAGACTGTTCAACCCATTCTTCAAACTCACTTTGCGCTGATCTTTTACCAAGGCGAGATTTCCGTTATAAATGGTCACGGCTACCGATTGTTGATCACTCAAAGTGCTGCGCGTTTCATCGGCATCGTCGCTGGCAAATGCCCATGAAAAAAGCGTGCAATAAACAATGAATGCAAAACTGATTTGATTGAATAACATGATGCGATCTCCTCTCGGTGTTGATAGGTTGAATGTACCTAAAGTGCGTGGCTGGGCTAGCCCGCATAACCTCCCGCGGATAATACGAGCTAGCGAATTGAATTCGTCCTGGTCGGTGAATCTTGCGCTTTACCCATCCAACTTGCCACCACTATCCCCGCCTCGTAAAGCAGCCACAGCGGTATTGCCAGCATGAATTGTGAGACCACATCCGGCGGGGTGAATATCGCGCCGATGATGAATGCGCCAACGATTACATAGGGGCGAATATCGCGTAATTTTTCCACACTGACAAATCCCATCCGCACCACCAAGATGACAGCGACAGGCACTTGGAAGGTGATGCCGAATGCCATGAACATGCCCAGCACAAAACTGAGGTATTTGTCGATGTCGGTCATCACTGCCACGCCTTGCGGCGCGCTGGCGGTGATGAAACCGAACACCACGGGAAACACGACGAAATACGCAAAGGCCATGCCGCAAAAAAACAACACCGTGCTGGCGATAATCAGCGGCCATACCAGGCGTTTTTCGTGAGCATATAAACCGGGTGCGACGAATCGCCAGATTTGATAAAGAATGTACGGCAGCGCAATTAAAAACGCCGCCATCATCGCCACTTTGAGCGGCACGAAAAATGGCGTGGTGACATCAGTAGCGATCATCTGCCCACCCTTGGGCAACTTGGCTAACAGCGGCTGCGCGAGGAGTGTGTAGAGATCAGATGCCCACGGAAACAGGCAGACAAACACCAGCAATAACGCCACCACTGAATGCAATAATCGGTTGCGCAACTCGATTAAATGCGCGACGAATGTCTCAGTGGTAGTTTGAGATTTAGGAGTGTCGCTCATGGATTATTGAGCTGGCGGATTGCAAAATTTGCTCATGCGGAAGGCGTGCTAGGTTTTGTTTCAGCGACAGCGTCAATTTGATCTGGCGTTGAAAGCTGGACAACCGCTGCGTTGATCTGCTGCATTTGCTCATCCGCGGTTGATGCAACATTTTTTACCGACTGCTCTACAGACTGCGCTTCGGCTTGCACCTTTGCCTGTAACTGGCGAAACTCCTCAACCGCCATGTCCCGCGAAATGTCCGCTTTCACGCCATTTACATAACGTTGCGCGCGACCATATAGATGCCCCAAAGTGCGCGCTACTTTGGGCAAGCGTTCAGGGCCGATGACCACGAGTGCCACGACGAGGACAACAATCAATTCGGGAAAGCTAAAGTCGAACATGGTTTAGTAAACCGCCAGTTATAAAGAGCTGTCATTGCGAGGCTTGCCGAAGCAATCCAGTGCATGTTGGATGTGGTTACAAAACCTCTGGATTGCCACGCTACGCTCGCAACGACGCACTCTCAAACGTTAGTCGTCTTTTTGACTTTCACTTCGCCTTCGATGGTCTGCCCGCCTTCTTTAATCTGCTTGGCGGATTCATCTTCAGTTTTCATGCCTTCCTTGAAACCCTTTACTGCGCCGCCCAAATCACTGCCCATGTTGCGCAATTTTTTTGTACCAAAAATCAATACCACCACCAGCAATACAATCAACCAATGCCAAATGCTAAATGAACCCATGATGTGCTCCTTGTTGATTAACTACGTTTAACCATGGGCGGAATGTTGCCGCCGCCTATGATGTGTATATGTAAATGAAACACTTCTTGTCCGCCACCCTTACCCGTGTTGATGACGGTGCGAAAACCATTTTCCAAGCCCTGCTCGGAAGCCAGGCGGGAAGCCAATACCAGCATCCTGCCAAGCAAGGCGGAATGCGCCTCTCCAGCCTGCGCCAATGAGTCCAGATGCAACTTGGGGATCAGCATAAAATGCACTGGCGCAACCGGGTTGATGTCGTGAAAGGCGAACACTTCATCGTCTTCATATACCTTGCGGCTGGGGATTTCACCACGAGCAATTTTGCAAAATAGACAGTCGCTCACACTCACTCCTTTGCTCGATTATTTTTCTCGGCGATTCCAGACAAACCCTCACGGCGAGCCAGTTCATTTAGCACATCTTGCGCGCTCAAACCGTGATGCGCCAGCAGCACCATGTTGTGAAACCACAAATCGGCCACCTCATACACTAGATGCGTTTTATCGCCATCCTTGGCCGCCAACAGCACCTCACCCGCTTCCTCAATCACTTTTTTCAGGATGGCATCTTCGCCTTTACTGAATAACTTGGCGACATAAGAACTTTCCGGTGCTGCGTTTTTGCGCGCCTCCAAGGTATTGGTCAATCTTTGCAAAATATCGTTACTCATTCGCTCGTCATTCCCGTGCAAACGGGAATCCAGTTGTTCAAAGTTTTTTATATATCTCGTCAGGTGATTTCAGCACCGCATCCACTTCAATCCACTTGCCATTTTCCAGGCGACTAAAGAAACAACTTTCTCGTCCAGTATGGCAAGCGATGCCGCCGTGTTGTTCGATTTGCAGCAAAATCACATCGCCATCACAATCAAGCCGAATCTCTTTGACACGTTGAACATGACCGGACTCCTCGCCTTTATGCCATAGTTTTTTGCGCGACCGCGACCAATACACCGCTTCATTTTTTTGCCAGGTCAGATGCAATGCCTCGCGATCCATCCACGCCACCATCAGCACCCGCCCTGTTATCGCGTCTTGCGCGATGGCAGTCACTAAACCGTCATCCGACCAATTTACTTTGTTCAGCCAGCTCTCGCTCACAGCCGAACCTCTATGCCCTGCTGTGCCATAAATCCTTTGGCCTGCTGCACGGTGAATTCGCCAAAGTGGAAGATGCTCGCTGCCAACACCGCATCTGCTCCACCTAGTTTTACGCCATCGGCGAGATGCTGCAAATTACCCACACCGCCGCTGGCGATAACAGGAATTTCCAGCGCATCCGTCACCGCTTTGGTCAATGCCAAGTCAAAACCATTTTTTTGACCATCCCTGTCCATGCTGGTGAGCAAAATCTCGCCTGCGCCAAACTGCTGCATCTTGCTTGCCCATTCGATCACATCCAAACCGGTTGCCTTGCGACCCCCGTGGGTAAATACCTCCCACTTTCCCGGCGCTACTTGCTTGGCATCAATCGCCACCACGATGCACTGTGAACCATAACGCGCTGCGGCATCGGCGACCAATTGCGGATTCATTACCGCCGAGGTGTTGATGCTGACCTTATCCGCTCCCGCGTTCAACAAATTGCGCACATCTTGCACTTCGCGCACCCCCCCGCCTACTGTCAGCGGAATAAACACTTGGGACGCGACTTGCTCGATGATGCGGAAAATAATTCCCCGGTCATCAGAGCTGGCAGTGATGTCCAAAAAGGTCAGCTCATCTGCACCCTGATCGTCATAGCGTTTGGCAATTTCAACGGGATCGCCCGCATCGCGCAGCTCGACAAAGCTTACACCTTTCACCACGCGACCCGCAGTTACGTCCAGGCATGGAATGATGCGTTTGGCTAGCATTAGATTTTCATTGCCAATTCATCCGCCAAGGCTTGCGCCGCTTTGAAATCAAGCGTGCCTTCGTAAATTGCCCGACCCGTAATCGCACCCGTGATGCCCTCGGAGCGCACCGCACACAAGGCACGCACATCGTCCAAATTGGTGATACCACCACTCGCAATCACGGGAACCTGCAAAGGACGAGCCAGCTCCACAGTCGCATCAATGTTCACGCCGGACAACATTCCGTCACGCCCGATGTCGGTGTAAATAATCGCCTCAACACCATAGCCTTCAAAGCGTTTTGCCAAATCAGCCACATCGTGACCTGTTAATTTTGACCAACCATCCACTGCAACTTTGCCGCCTTTGGCATCCAAGCCCACCATGATGTGCCCGGGAAACGCGTCGCACGCCTCATGCAAAAATCCCGGTACTTTCACCGCAGCCGTGCCGATGATGATGTAAGTTACGCCCAGGTCAAGATAGCGTTCAATAGTTTCCAAATCGCGGATACCGCCGCCAAGTTGCACAGGCACATCGCTACCGGCCATCGCTTCGATAATGCTTTTTACAGCAGCCTCGTTTTTGGGCTTGCCCGCAAACGCACCATTTAAATCCACCAGATGCAAACGTCGCGCCCCTTGCGCCAACCAATGCTTCGCGGTGGCAGCGGGGTCTTCCGAAAACACTGTGGCATCTTCCATCAAGCCTTGCTTGAGGCGTACACAATGACCGTCTTTCAAATCAATCGCAGGAATAATTAGCATAGTAATTAAGTTAAGTTAATTAAGGATTCCACTGGGTAAAGTTTTGTAACAACTGCAAGCCCGCTACATGGCTTTTTTCTGGATGAAACTGCACAGCAAATAAATTTTCTTGCGCGATGGCGCAGACGAAAGGCGTTGGATATTCACAAGTGGCTTGCACCACATTTTCGTTTTGTGGCCGCACGTAGTAACTGTGAACAAAGTAAAAACGCGCATCTTGCTCAATGCCGCGCCATAAAGGATGTGCGGGCTCGGCATGCTTCACCTGATTCCAACCCATGTGCGGCACTTTGAGCTTGTTTCCCTGCGCATCTTTCAATGGACTATCAAAGCGCGTCACATCGCCACGAAATAAACCCAAGCCCGCCACGTCACCTTCTGCGCTATGCTCAAACAACATTTGCAGCCCGATGCAAATACCGAGAAAAGGTTTGCTGCGTGCCGCTTCCAACACCGCATTACGCAAGCCTCTCGCATCTAGTTCACGCATACAATCGGGCATCGCACCTTGACCGGGAAATACCACGCGATTGGCTTTTGCAATCAGCTGGGCATCATCAGTCACAACAATTTCAGTGTTCGGCGCGACATTGCTCAAAGCCTGTTTGACCGAGCGCAAGTTGCCCATCCCGTAATCGACGACAGCAATCATATTGAACAACAAAATTTCTCTAAAAATTCAAATTTCAAAGCTAGGCAAGGCGCGAGCAAAAAATTGCGACGCTGCATATTTTTGGATATGTGAGGAGTGATTTTTTGTGAGTAACACAGCATAGCGAAGAAAATTGGATTTTTACAAAGAACCCTTAGTGGAAGGCATCATCCCCGCCATGCGTGGATCAAGCTCTAACGCCATGCGCAGCGCACGACCAAAGGCCTTGAAAATTGTTTCAGCCTGATGGTGTGCGTTATTGCCCGCGAGGTTATCAATATGTAATGTCACTAATGCGTGATTCACAAAACCTTGGAAGAATTCGTGGAATAAATCCACATCGAAATTACCGATGCTGCCGCGCACAAATTCACAATTGAATACCAAGCCAGGGCGACCTGAAATATCCAACACTACACGCGACAAAGCCTCATCCAGCGGCACGTAAGCCTGCCCGTAACGACGCAAGCCTTTTTTATCGTTCACTGCTTGATTAAATGCCTGCCCAAGCGTGATGCCGATGTCTTCAACAGTGTGGTGCGCATCGATATGTAAATCACCTTTGGCGACGATGCTCAAGTCAATCAAACCATGCCGCGCGATCTGATCCATCATGTGATCGAGAAACGGCAGCCCCGTGTCAAACTTGGCTTTTCCGCTGCCATCCAAATTGATTTCAACGCTGATTTGCGTCTCCAAAGTGTTGCGTGAAACGTGTGCGCTGCGCATGGTTTCTATCCTATTAAAATTTCCTGCAAAGCCGCTATAAATTTTTCATTCTCTTTTGCTGTGCCGACCGTCACGCGCAAACAGTCACGCAACATCGGATGCCCACCGTTCAAGTTTTTAATCAGAACGCCACGCTGCTTTAAGCCGTTAAATACATCCGTGGCGTTCGCCATACGGAACAGCAAAAAATTCGCCTCACTGGGGTAAACCTGCACACCAGCGACAGCACCTAACTGTTGGAATAACCTCGTGCGATCTTGCTTGATTTGCTCCGCTTGCTGCAACAACACATCGTGATACTGCAACAGCTTTTCCACCACCAACTGCGGCAAGACCCCCACATTATACGGCAAGCGTAGTTTTTCCAACTCATTCAACCAGGCCGTACTGCCCGCCAAAAAACCCAAGCGCAAACCCGCCATGCCCAGTTTGGAAAAAGTGCGCATCACCAACAGATTAGGGTAGCGCGTCAAATGCGGAATGAAGCTATCGCTGGCAAACGCATAATACGCCTCGTCCACCACCACCAAGCCTTGCGCCGCCTCGATGATTTGTATTACTTCATTTGCCGCAAATGAATTACCAGTTGGATTATTCGGGTAAGCCAAAAAAATCAGTGCGGGTTGCTCGCGCTTAATCGCCGCCAACATTTGCGGCATATCAAGCGCAAAATTTTCCGTCAGCGGCACGCCCGCGTAACGCATCCCCGTAAACGTGGCGATCATTTTGTACATCACAAACGACGGCTCAACGCTCAACAACGTCGCCCCTGGCTTATTCACCGCCATCGCCAACAACTGAATAATCTCGTCCGAACCATTGCCCAGCAACACATCCATGGCTTGCGGCAAATGAGTTACGTCACGAATTTTTTTCTTGAGGGATGCCGCACCGGGATCGGGATAGCGATTGACTGCGGCGTTTGCTACTAAATCGGCAATTTCGTCGCGCAAAGCTTGCGGCAACAGATATGGGTTTTCCATCGCATCCAGTTTGATATAGCCCACGCTATCAGGTACGTGATAAGCATGAAGCGCGAGAATTTCTTCACGCAAAAGCGCGTTGGGGGACGATGCTAAAGTGGCAGACATGAAGCAAGATTGGCAATAAATAACAACGGCGCGAAGCTTATCACATTGAGCTTAATTTTCCATTAACGCCACATGCTTTGTCATTGCGAGTGCTGCGCGCAATGACGGAATTGGCGGGTTAGGTTACTTGGCTGCCCCGCGCAACTCAAACCCCACCTTGCCCTCACGATTGCTCGCCAACGTCAAACTGTAACTGAGCTGCTCCGCCCACCGTGCCGCTTGGTACAAACCTATACCCAGCCCGCCTTCCGACACCACCACGCTGCTCAACAGCTTGGCTGAAAGCATGGTTGGCACAGGCGAGCCGCTATCCGTCACGGACAAACGCAATGGGTTCAATTGTAGCTCGACACTGATTTCCATCGTTATCTCTGATTGCCGCTTCCTGATCGCGTTGTCCAGCAGGTTATCCATCACGCAATCAAACATCGCGGAAGGGATTTCCATGTCGGGCAGCGTATCGGGTTCATGCCATTCAATATCATGCTGCCGATTACGCAGCTTCAGCGCGTCCCACCACACACTAAGCGCAAGCCGCATCGCGTCGCCTTCAATCTGCGGCTGCTCCAGCTTGTTCACCGCCATCTCGATACGTTGCGTGATGATGGGCAATTGCTGTTTGAGTAGCTGTTGCGCGCGCGCATCGGTGCTTTGCGCGATGGTGGTGAGCGACAGCAACGATTGCAGCATATTCTTCAGATCGTGGGTCAAGCGCGCACCCGTTTCATACACCGTTTGCAAACGGGTAATGTCACGCAGGGTTTGCTCGCGCTGTTTGGCCTGATAGGAATAATCGATGAGCTTGACCAGCAAATTGATATGCAGCAATAACGCGGGGCTGAGTGGCTGCTTGGCGTACAGCGTCATTTGCAAAGCAGCTTCTTGCACTTCCACCGTATGGTTGCTGACTTGCCCAAACTGTCCTCTGCCATCGGGCGATTGCCACGACACCCCCGACAACCACGAAAATTCCGCCAGCAAAGCAATGACTTGATGCAAATAGCCCGCCGCATCAGGCTCATATTTTGCCGCATCCGCCAGCTTGGTTAGCCAGCTTTCAAACGGCGTACCCACATTCAACAAGTAACGCGAAAACTGTACCTGCAACCCGCCAAAGCCAAAACGCGGATTCCACAACGAGCCAAATATCAGCAGCAGCAACCCCATCAAAAACAAGGTACGCAGCAAAGCATCAAAATAAGGCAAATTCGCCAACGTCATAAATGCCAAGCTACCCAGCACCACCAACGTCAACAACAAAAACAGCAGCAAACTGTAAATAAAATCGACTGCCTGCACGCCCACCACACGTTCATGCCGCATCGGCATCACCGCCAACACCACCAACAACAACGGTAGCGCGTAGCCAATCACAACCCGCCCCACATCGTTAAGCGCGGACTGCGCCGCAAACACATTCGGCACCACCCACAGCAACAGCAGCGTCAGCAAATACAACATCAATGCGAGATACAACCACCGCGTCCGGCTATCCCGAAACACAAACACCCGCGCACCCACCAAACCAAATAGCCCGATCAACCAAAAGGTAATCGTCCACCAGTTCAGCCAAAACAGCGCAATCAAGGCTATCAACACAATCAGCAACAACGCGGCACGCCCCACCTCGCGCTCACCGCGCCATAAGGGCTGCCACAACAAAAACAAACCCAAATGCGCCAACAACAGCGGGGGTGACCAAGGGCTATCCAAGCCCAGCAATATCACGCCGTGCAACAGGGCAAACATGGCAAGCATCAACCATCGCCCGCCTTGCAAGCGGTCTCTCCAGTTAAATGTCAACATCTCGTCATCACTTTGTCAGCATCTCGTCAAAATTCATTAATTTACGCTCATTCCCCCAACAAGGGGGGGGGAATGCCGAAAAACCTAACGTGGCACACACCTTGCTTAGTAACCCCCGTAGCGCACAAATTCACAACTACCGCTTAATTTTTCAACCACTTCTGGAGGGTATCATAATGAAACGCAATCAATCCGGCTTCACCTTGATTGAAATCGCCATCGTACTGGTGATTATCGGACTGCTGTTAGGCGGCGTATTAAAAGGGCAAGAGCTTATCAACAGTGCCAAGGTTAAAGATCTTGCGAATGACTTCAAAAACATTCCCGTGCTTATCTATGGCTACCAAGATAAATTTAGGTCTTTACCGGGAGATGATCCAAATGCGGACACTCATGTTGCTGGCACGAAGGCTACCCCCGGCGGCACTCTACTCGGCGACGGCACACTCAATGGCACATGGGACTCTGTTACTGCCACCAATGAAACGGTAGTTTTCTGGCAACACGTGCGTTTGGCAGGCTTGTCCACTGGCTTAACCACTGTAACCACGACGGGCGGGCTTCTCGACCCTTACTTTCCAGCAAATACGTTAGGTGGAAGGATAGGCATACAGGGTAATTTAGGTTCAGCCGATGCTCCGAGACCTATCGCAGCGATTCCAGGTTCATATGTCATCTGCTCCGCTAACATTCCCGGAAAATTTGCCAGACAGCTAGATGTCACAATGGATGACGGTGCGACTAACACGGGATCCATGCGCGCCACCGCAGCGAAAGCAGGTACGACCGCAGTAAATGCTGGACAGGATGTAGTAACTTTAGTTCCTGCTAACGATGACACCCTATACACTGTCTGCATGGGCGTATAACAACTCACTCCGGCGTGACCTAGCCCGCTTCGGCGGGCTTTTTTATCGCCCACTACGCAGAGATGATGTGGTAAGCTGCGACTGTATACATGCGCAAGGAGGTCTTCATGGAAACCGCTATTTTGACGATTCGAGTTCCTCAGAAAGTGAAAGATCAGCTAGGCAAACTGGCAGATGTGACGCACCGTTCACAATCTTTTTTGGGGGGCGAGGCCATACAACGCTACGTTGATTTTGAGTCCTGGCAAATCGCAGAAATTCAACAAGCCATCATCGAAGCCGACGCGGGTGATTTTGCCAGTGACGCAGATTTCAACGCCGTGATCAAAAAATATGCGGGTTAAGTGGCTACGCAAGGCATTGTTCAATCTTGACCAAGCTGCCAGCTATATCGCGCAAGACAACCCCAAAGCCGCCGCAGAATTTGTAATCCACCTGCGTGACAGCGCGCTGATGCTGGGCGAGCAACCCAATCTGGGGCGAGTGGGGCGCATCTCTGGCACAAGAGAATTGGTTATAGCGAATCTTCCTTATATCCTGCCCTATCGAGTTCGCAACGATACCGTCGAAATCTTGCGCGTACTCCACACCGCCAGAAAATGGCCTGAGGCTTCTTGATTGGGTTCGCTCAAATTTTCCGTTGAAAAAACAGCTTAACTTTTTTCACCCTTTATGCAGCCTCGCCTCTGCCAAGTGCAATGCCTCCGGCAACCCCAGCAACACCAGCACATCACCCGCTTGCAGGATCATGTCTTCGCTGGGTTGCGCGCCGCGCACGTTGTGGCGGCGCAGGGAGTTGACTTCCACATCAAGTTCAGACAGCTCCATCTCACCCAGCTTTTTACCGGTAGCAATTGAATCTTCTTTGAGCAACACGCTGTGAAAGCGCGATTGCAGGCTTTCGTTCATATCGCTCAAATCAGTTTGCACGCCGCTGAGGTAACCGCTAAACGCGGCATAGCGACGTGCGCGATTTTCCTGCACGCGACGAATTACACGCGTGATCGGTACACCCGCCATGAGCATGGCTTGCGAGGCGAGCATTACGCTGCCTTCCAGCACTTCTGCCACCACCTCCGCCGCACCCGCCTGCTTGAGCACTTCGACGTGGGTGTTGTCATTGGTGCGCACTACCACGGGCAAATCGGGACGCAGCTCTTTGGTGTGGCGCAAAATCGCTAGCGCGGAATGTTTGTCTTTGTAGGAAATCACCAGGGCTTTGGCGCGCATTAACCCTGCCGCCATCAGCACTTCGCGCTTGGCAGCATCGCCGTACACCACTTTTTTCTTGTCTGCCAACGCTTCGCGCACACGGCGCGAGTCCAAATCCAAAGCAATGAAGCTGAGATTTTCCGCCTCCAAAAATCCCGCCAGCGTGCTGCCGCTGCGACCATAGCCGCAAATGATGACGTGGCTTTTTTTGCTCATGCCTTGAATGGCAATTTGGTGCATTTGCATGGCGCGGTTCGTCCATTCCGCCGCCGAAAATCGGCGCGCAATGGCTTCACCATATTGGATTAAAAACGGCGCAATCAGCATAGAAAGCAGCATGGCTGCCAGAGTGATTTGCAGGGTTTCGGGATTGAGCAAATGCGCGCCATCCGCCAGCGTCAACAACACGAAACCAAATTCGCCCGCCTGCGCCAAGCCTATCGCGCTGCGCAATCCGATACCCCAATCGCCTTCCAGTGCGCGTGCCAACACCGTGATAATCACCGCTTTGAAAATAATCAGCGCGAATAACACCAGCAGTATCCAGCCGAAATCATTCACCACACTAGTCACATCCAGCTTCATACCGATCGTGACGAAGAACAATCCGAGCAATACATCACGGAACGGCTTGATGTCTTCTTCAACTTGGTAGCGGTATTCGGTTTCGGCAATCAACATGCCCGCTACAAACGCGCCAAGTGCTAACGACAGCCCCGCCAATTCGGTGAAATACGCCAAGCCCAAGGTCATCAACAACACGTTGAGCATGAATAGCTCGGAAGATTTTTGCCTTGCCACGACGTGAAACCACTGGCGCATGATGCGTTGTCCGAATACCAACAACAGCAACAACACGCCCACGGCTTTGAGCGTCGCAAACGCCAATGTGGAATACATATCGGATGGGTTGGTCGCCAGAGCGGGAATGATAATCAGCAGCGGCACAACCGCGAGATCTTGAAACAGCAACATGCCCATCATCTGCTGACCGTAAGGCAAATTCAGTTCTGCGCGTTCCACCAACATCTTGCTGACAATAGCCGTGGACGACATCGCCAGTACCCCACCCAATGCCAATCCCGCGCGCCAATCCAAGCCAAGCAATGCGGCAATTACCATGACCAACGCTATCGTCGCCAGCACCTGCGCAGAACCCAAGCCAAATACCGTGTGCTTCATTGCTGTCAGGCGCGTCAGGCTAAACTCCAAGCCGATGCTAAACATCAAGAACACCACGCCAAACTCGGCGAGGTGTTCAGTTTCCGGCGTTTCGGGAATCCAGGCTAACGCGTGCGGGCCGATCAAAATACCCACCGCAAGGTAGCCCAGCATCGCGGGCAACTTCAAAATGCGGCACAACACCACCACCACTACCGCAGTAGCAAGCAAAATAAGAACAAGTGGGAGCGAGCTTTCCATGAGAATGCGAAGATTATTTTTTATGCCCCGATGATGCCGCACTCAGGCGCGCCTTGCAATTGCTATAATGCGCGAATGAATAAAACACTAATCGCCACACCACGCGCGCTTGAACTGGGACGTGAAGTCCTGAGCATTGAAGCCGCTGCCGTACAAGCCCTTAGCACGAGGCTGGACGAACATTTTCTCCACGCACTCAATTTAATTTTGAGTTGCCATGGTCGCGTCATCGTCAGCGGCATGGGTAAGTCGGGACATATCGCGCGCAAAATTGCCGCCACTATGTCCAGCACGGGCACACCCGCTTATTTCGTGCATCCTGGCGAGGCGAGCCACGGCGATCTGGGCATGATTACCAGCGAAGATGTAATCATCGCCATATCGTATTCCGGAGAAGGTCAGGAGTTGATGGCGATTGTCCCGACCATTAAACGACAAGGCGCAAAACTGATTAGTCTGACGGGAAACTCTGCTTCCAGTCTGGCAAAAGTTGCCGACGTACATTTGAATGCAGCCGTCGATAAAGAAGCTTGCCCGATGAACCTTGCCCCCACCGCCAGCACCACGGCGGCTTTAGCACTGGGCGATGCACTCGCCGTCGCATTGTTAGATGCCAAAGGGTTTGGCGCACAAGATTTTGCGCGTTCTCATCCCGGTGGAAGTTTGGGGCGGCGTTTGCTCACCCACGTACACGACATCATGCGCAGCGGCGAGCGTTTGCCGATGGTGACTACTGATGCAACTTTGGGTGAGGCCATTTTAGAAATTTCCAAAAAAGGCGTGGGCATGACGGCGATTGTCGATGCCAATCAGCACGTCGTCGGTATTTACACCGATGGGGATTTACGCCGCACGCTTGCGAAAAATTTGGATTTCAACACGACGTTAGTGCGCGATGTGATGTCCGCCAAGCCCCGCTGCATCAGCCCTGACAGCCTTGCCGCCGAAGCCGTGCAGACCATGGAGCAATACAACATCAGCCAGATACTCGTGGTAGATGAAACACAAAAATTGGTCGGCGCGTTGAACATGCACGACTTGCTACATGCAAAAGTTATTTAGGAGAAAACATGCCTACCACTCGCGCAAAATTAACCCGCTTGATCGCCTTTGATGTCGATGGAATCATGACCGATGGTGGTTTGTATTTTTCCGATTCTGGCGAAGAATTCAAACGCTTCAATTCACTGGACGGTCATGGCATCAAAATGCTGCGCGCCTCAGGTGTCGAGGTGGCAATCATCACGGGACGCACTTCGCGTTGTGTGGAAGCGCGTGCAAAAAATCTCGGCATCACGCACGTGTATCAGGGTGCGGAACACAAGCTGGGTGCGATGGTCGATCTGCTCAACAAACTCAAATTGTCCCGCGATGCGGCGGCTTATATGGGCGATGACGTGGTTGATTTAACCGTGATGCGCCATGTGGGTTTAGCGATCAGCGTGCCCGAATCACCCGCACTGGTACACACCCATTCGCATTACGTCACACAACGTGCGGGGGGAAATGGTGCAGTGCGTGAGGCTTGCGAACTCATCATGTCCGCACAAGGCACCTTGGATGCACAACTCGCCCCGTATTTGCAATGATCGTTGCCGCCCGCGCGCGCTACTGGCTTTTACTCTTGCCGCTAATAGCGTTGCTGGGTGTGACCTACTGGCTGAATATGCAAACCCAGACTGTGCCTCCCAAAGCAAAAGTTGATACCCGTTTCAGCATCGACGCGCGGATGGAAAATTTTTCCGCCACCAAAATGGATGAACAGGGCAAACCTCACTTCATCATCAGTGCGAAACAGCTGCATCATTACCCTGAGGATGACAGCACCACGCTCGACGAGCCTGTGTTGACCACGCTTTCCAACGAAGGCACAGCGATACGCGCCACGGCAATGCGGGGTAAAATCACCAGCAGGGGAGACGAAATTTCTCTGCAAAACAATGTGGAAATGCAGCGCGATGCCAGCGCGCAACAGGATGAACTTACACTCAAAACAGAGTCATTACAGATGTTACCCAAACAGAATTCAATCACCACAGATCAACCCGTCACGCTTACTGATGCGACCACCACCGTCAGTGCAGTGGGCTTGGAAATGGACTACAAGGTGCGCTCCTTCAAATTACTCTCTAAAGTAAAAAGTGTTTATGTTCCCGCAAAAAAATAACTTACTGTTAGCGTTTTTTTTAATGCTGTATGCGGCTTCAAGTTTTGCTGAACGCGCCGACCGCGAGAAGCCCGTGCAACTTGATGCCGATAAAGTGACAATTGATGATGCAAAAAAAATCAGTACCTTCACGGGCGGTGTGAAATTGACACAAGGCACACTGCAATTACTCGGCGATAAAGTGGTGGTCACGCAAAACAAAGAGGGCTTTACCCTCGCCACGGTGTACGGAAAAACCGCCAGCTTCCGCCAAAAGCGCGAGGGCTTAAATGAATATGTGGAAGGTTCTGGCGAGCGTATCGTGTACGACTCACGCGCCGAAACCGTGGATTTTTATAACCAAGCCCGCGTGAAACGGGACTTGGATGACGTGCGTGGCGAACACATCAGCTATAGCGTTAAAACTGAAATTTTCCAAGTGTCGGGCAGCAGTGACAATTCAACCAATGCGCCACCCAAGCGGGTTCGTGCCGTACTGCAATCGAAAATAAAAAAATCTACTCCAGCGTTGCCTGACGCAGCGGCTACACCAGCAAAATAAATATGAGTGAATTACGGGCAGTTGGATTAAAGAAAAAATACGGTGCGCGCACTGTTGTACACGATGCGTCACTTTCGGTAAAAAGTGGCGAAGTGGTTGGGCTGCTCGGCCCGAATGGTGCGGGGAAAACCACCTCGTTTTACATGATCGTCGGGCTGATTGCGGCGGATGGCGGTGAAATTTTCATCGACGAAACCAACATCACGCATATGCCAATACACCGGCGCGCACGCTTGGGGCTGGGTTATCTGCCACAGGAAGCGTCCATCTTCCGCCGCCTGACCGCCGAGCAAAATATCAAAGCCGTTTTAGAATTACAAAATATCAGCGATGCCGATATTGAAAACCGCTTGGAAGCGTTGTTGGCTGATTTGCACATCGGACACATCCGCAAAAACCCCGCGATCAGCCTGTCTGGCGGCGAACGGCGGCGTGTCGAAATCGCCCGTGCGTTGGCCACCGACCCGCGCTTTATTTTGCTAGATGAACCCTTTGCTGGCGTTGACCCGATTGCGGTATTGGACATTCAAAAAATCATCGGCTTCTTAAAAGAGCGTAACATTGGCGTACTGATTACCGATCACAATGTGCGCGAGACATTAGGCATCTGTGACCGAGCCTACATTATCAATGCAGGGTCGGTGATGGCGGAAGGCAAGCCTGATGAAATCATCTATAATGAAGTCGTCAGAAAAGTTTATTTAGGCGAGAACTTCAAGCTGTGACAACAAAAGCAATTCAGAATTTAGCAAACAAGCAATGAAAATCGGACTTCAACTTAAACTCTCCCAGCAGCTCACGCTCACACCGCAGTTGCAGCAAGCCTTACGTTTACTACAACTTTCCACATTGGATATGCATCAGGAAGTGGCGCGCATGTTGGAAGAAAACCCGATGCTGGAAGCGTCGGAAGACTTTACCTCCAGTGCCCTGACCACTGAAACACGCACCCCTTCCACCACCAGCTCCGAAACGGAAGAAGCCCCGCCGCCTCACGACGATGACCGCGAAATTTCGGATAACTTTGACAATGATCCGACCGACTGGAGTGCCAACGGTATTACGCATAGCGACGACGATGAAGATGATTCGAGCTTTGAACAGGCCGCATTGCAAAGCACATTACGCGAACACCTGCACTGCCAGTTGACGACCAGCTCGCTGGATAACAATGATCGCCACGTCGTCGGCATGCTGATCGACGCGCTCGACGAGAACGGCTATCTATCACAAAGCTTGGAAGAAATCGAAGCCCTGTTGCCCGCCGAACTGGAAATCACGCTGGATGATTTGGAAACCGCGCTGGTACAGCTGCAACATTTGGACATGCCCGGCTTGGGCGCACGCCATCTCGGTGAATGTTTGGCATTGCAACTTAAAGCCATGCCGGCAGACTCACCGCAACGTGATCTGGCGATACGTTTGGTCAGCCAACACTTGGACTTGCTCGGCGCGCACGACTTTACAAAAATCAAACGTCTGTTGCGTTGCACGGACGATGAATTGCGCATCGCGCAACAGCTCATTGTCGGCTTAAACCCCAAGCCAGGGACGGAGTTTGGACAAACCGTCGCGGATTTTGTCGTGCCCGATATCGTGGTGGAAAAATATAAAAACAAATGGCGCGCACGGCTCAATATCGAGGCCATGCCCAAACTGCGCGTCAATCAAATTTACGCGGGCATTCTGAATCAGCGCGATGGCAACAACTCCCCGCAGCTTTCCTCGCAATTGCAAGAAGCCCGCTGGCTCATCAAAAATTTGCAGCAACGTTTTGACACCATCTTGCGCGTGGCTCAAGCCATCGTGGCACGACAGGGTGAGTTTTTAGAGCATGGTGAAATCGCCATGCGACCGCTCGTGTTGCGCGAAATCGCCGAAGAGTTGGACATGCACGAATCCACCATCTCTCGCGGCACCACACAAAAATTCATGCTCACGCCGCGTGGCATTTATGAATTCAAGTATTTTTTTGGCAGCGGCTTATCCACGGAAAGCGGCGGCAGTTGTTCTTCCACGGCAATACGCGAACTCATCAAACAATTGGTCAGCGAGGAAGACACCAAAAAACCACTTACCGATAGCCGCATGTCAGAAATCTTGGCACAGCAGGGCATAGTTGTCGCCCGGCGTACCATAGCAAAGTACCGGGACGCATTACGCATTCTCCCGGTGAATCTCCGTAAATCACTCTAACAAGGAGCAAGCCATGAATCTGCATCTAACCGGACACCATTTGGAAATCACACCCGCCATACGCGAATATGCGTCAGGCAAATTCGGCAAGATCAAACGGCATTTTGACAATGTGATTGATGTGAACATCATTCTTTCTGTCGATAAATTGAGGCAGAAAGCCGAAGCCACGGTACACATGAGCGGCAAGGATGTGTTTGTGGAATGCGAAGATGAAAACCTGTATGCCGCGATTGACACCCTGGTGGACAAACTGGATCGTCAGGTGGTCAAACATAAAGAAAAATTATCCGCGCGCCGCCATGATTCCACTGGCAACCACGCGATAGCAGAGTAAACAATCAATGGGCGACAGCAATGTCGCCCATTTTTTCGCATACGAAATGATATGAATCTCATTAGCAAAATTTTGCCCGCCAATCAGATTGTGTTGGACGCTGAGTCAAGCAATAAAAAACGCATATTCGAGCGTGTCGGATTGCTGTTGGAAAACAACCAGCAAATCGCCCGCAGCACTGTTTTTGACAGCTTGTTCGCCCGCGAAAGACTGGGCTCTACCGGCTTGGGTCAGGCGGTGGCTATCCCGCATGGACGCATTGCCAAACTTCGGGATGCAACGGGCGTGTTTGTTATAACGGCACATCCCATCCCCTTTGAAGCCCCCGATGATTTGCCCGTCAATTTGATTTTTGTGCTGCTCGTACCGGAACGCGCCACCGACATGCACCTGCAAATTCTCGGCGAACTCGCGCAAATGTTCAGCGACGACAGCTTCCGCAATCAATTGAACGAATGCAACGATGTTGCGCTCATTCATAAAATGTTTGCCGAATGGGTCAGCGCGCCCTAGCCATGAGCCGGGTAAACATCCGCCAATTATTCGAAGACAAGCAAGAGCGGCTGCAACTCAGTCGCGTTGCGGGTGCTGATGGCACGGATCGCTTCATCGACAGCGACGAGGTCGAAACTTCCAACAAAGGATTGATCGGTCACTTCAACCTCATCCACCCAAACTGGGTGCAGGTACTCAGTGAAATCGAACTCGATTATTTGCGCGATTTAAACGAAGAAAAACGCAACCGAGCCTTCCACAAAATTGAAGAGCAAGCCACAACCTGCATGATTGTTGCGGGATCGAGCGAGATACCGTCCGAGTTGGTTGCATTTGCCAACCAATCGCACATCCCGCTGTTCGCCTCTCCCAAAGCCAGCGTGCATCTGATGTGGCTAATCCGCCATTATCTGGCCAAAGAATTGGCCGAAAGCACCACGCGTCACGGCGTGTTTCTTGACGTGCTTGGTGTGGGGGTAATGATCACCGGTGAAAGCGCGGTGGGCAAAAGCGAGCTGGGATTGGAACTCATCACGCGCGGCAGCGGCTTGGTGGCGGATGATGTGGTCGAGCTGCATCGTATCGCGCCCGATACGCTGGAAGGTCGCTGCCCGGAGTTGTTGCGTGATTTTTTGGAAGTGCGCGGCTTGGGCGTACTCAACATCCGTACTATGTTTGGCGAAACGGCGGTGCGCCGCAAAAAAAGTTTGAAGCTCATTGTCAATTTGCATCGCCCGCCCGGTGGTGACCTTTCGCAAATTGATCGTCTGCCCATCAACGCCACGCATCAAACCATACTCGGCGTAGAAATCAGCACCGTGAATATCCCCGTGGTAGCGGGCCGCAATCTCGCGGTATTGGTCGAAGCTGCCGCACGTAATTTTGTGCTGCAACAACGCGGCATCGACAGCATGCAAGAGTTCATCACACGGCACGACCAGCTCCTGTTGGAGTAACCCATGCAGCTATTTTTGATTAGCGGGTTATCCGGTTCGGGCAAAAGTATCGCACTCAAAGTGCTGGAGGATAGCGGCTATTACTGTGTGGATAATCTGCCCGCCGACTTATTGGCAAATCTGGTCGATCATTTGCAGCAAGCAGGATACAAAAAAATCGCGGTGAGTATAGACGTACGCAGCGCCAATAGCGTGCAGCGTTTGCCGACTTTGCTACAACAAATCAAACAACACGCGGCTGACGTGCATGTGTTGTTTCTTGATGCACAAACCGATACCTTGGTAAAACGTTTTTCTGAAACGCGGCGGCTGCACCCGCTCAGTGACAGCGTGCGCACGTTACCAGAATGCGTCAGCTATGAACGCGAATTGCTTACCGAGATCAGCGACATCGGACATCACATCGACACCACCGAACTTAACGCCAATGCACTGCGCGCATGGATCAAGCAGTTCATCAAGCTGGATCGCGCGCGCCTTACGCTGCTGTTCCAATCATTCGGTTTCAAACATGGCATTCCGTTAGATGCCGATCTGGTATTTGATGTGCGCTGCTTGCCCAACCCGCATTACGATGAAAAATTACGCCCGCTCACCGGACGGGATGCAGCGGTTATCGAATTCTTGGAAGGCACCGCCAGCGTGCAGGACATGTTCAATGACATCGTCAATTTTTTGCAACGCTGGCTGCCCAACTTCATCGCCGATAATCGCAGCTACCTCACCGTTGCCATTGGCTGCACAGGCGGACAGCATCGCTCCGTTTACCTTGCCGAAAAACTCGCACGGCATTTTGAACAGCAGCAACAGGTGCTAATCCGCCATCGCCAACTCGCTTAAAGCCATGTATATCGCGGCTGTTAAGCGCATTAAACCGGGGGACTGGCTCACCGTTTTGCTCGGCAGTGTTTGCGTTGCGCTGCTTACGCTCAAACTGTGGAGCGGCAACCTCGCCGACAAAGCTGTCATCCGCAGTGGTGGCAAAATTTTCCGCGAAGTCCCTTTATCGAATAATCAGAAAATCGAAGTGCGCGGCCCGCTCGGCATCAGCATCATCGCAATCCAAAATCGCAAAGCGCGCATCGCCTCCGACCCCAGCCCCCGCCAATACTGCGTGCGCCAAGGCTGGTTGCAACAAGCGGGCGAAATTGCATTATGCTTACCCAATCAAGTGAGCGTGGAATTGGTGGGTAGCAAAAAGCAATATGACAGCCTCAATTACTAAACATCAGGATTCTGGAACAAGGATTGAGGAGCGAGTAAAAACCGCTGCTCCCGATTTAGCGCACCCCTCAATCATTAACCCTCAATCCTCAATCCTCCTAGCTACCACACCTCAAGATCACCACATCGCACGCATGGCCGCTGTCGCGTTGGGCCTCACCCTCATCGAAAACGCCATCCCCACCCCGCTGCCCGGCGTAAAACCCGGTCTCGCCAACATCGTCACACTCATCGTGCTGGCGCGTTACGGTTGGCGCGTTGCAGCATGGGTTTCACTGTTGCGCGTAGTGGCGGGCAGCTTATTATTCGGCAGTTTCTTATCCCCAGGGTTTTTTCTAAGTTTGGCGGGTGCAGTGTGCAGCTTAGTCGTATTAGCTTTCGCACAACACTTGCCGACGCGCTGGTTTGGCGCAGTCAGCCACAGCATTTACGCTGCCTTCGCGCACATCTTCGGGCAGATGTTGGTGGTGTATTTATGGCTGATTCCACATGCGGGTATCGCCTACCTGATACCCGTTTTCGCCACTGCCGCGCTGATATTCGGTACAGTGAATGGTTTGATTGCGGCTCATTTTATGAGCAATGCGAATCCCTAAGGAAACGCTGATTTATTCCCAAGAGAAACAGCTCAGCAGATAAAATCCCACCATTCACAACCGCCCGAAGACAACACGATGCAAACAAGCTTTT